>JALFRH010000003.1 GCA_022785155.1 Spirochaetales bacterium | reverse complement strand
GAAGATACACTGTTGATCATTGTACCCCAAGTAGCCAAAGGATGCTTTACACCAAGACCAAGGAATGAGAGGGTGGACTCGGTAAGGATTGTTCCACCGATTCCCATTGTCGCACTGACAATAAGCTGAGGCATTACATTTGGAATGAGATGCTTGAAGATTCTATCCTTTACCTTGATTCCTGTTGCTTCTGCAGCAATCATGAACTCCTGTTCTCTGAAGGAAAGGATCTGTCCTCTTACAAGTCTGGCAACACCAGCCCAACCCATAATTCCGAGGGCAATCATCATGATAAAGAGCCTTCTATATACATCCATTCTCATGGCATCCATGATACCACCGAGAATAATCATGATAGGCATTGAAGGAAGACAATAGAATACGTCGACTGCACGCATGATGATATTATCCACCCAGCCGCCATAGTAACCAGCGAGACCACCCATGATGACACCGATAATAAGCTCGATCAAAACAACGACAAAACCAACCATCAAAGAGACTCTTCCGCCATACATGACACGGGCAAATACATCAAATCCATCGCCATCTGTGCCTAGGATATGAGTCGTGGAAGGTGCAGCGAATCTGTCTATGACATATGTAACCTGGTTTGCCCAGAGTTCATAGTTTCTATCAGTCTGCTTTACTCTTACTTCGCTTTCGTCATCATAAAGAAGAGTACCGTTTTCATCATATGCATACTGTCCGTCAGCTGTCTGCTGAGGAAGTCTAGTTGTAAACTGACTTGTCTGAAGGCCTTTGTCCTGCATATCTTCGATTGCTTCTCTGATATGGACTTTCGCTTCATACTCGATAGTATCGTCACCATTTGATCTTCTTATGATGAAGTTTGAGAACTCACCATACTCTTTTCCGATTTCATCATAGATTGTCAAAACATCATCATGATCAACGAGAGTATAGTTCTTGCCTTCAGCTGTAAACTTTCCTGTCGTATAAGCGGAGAGAAGTGCATTATTTCTGAACTCGTCTGTTACTTTTACAGAGTTGTCATAAAGGTCGATTACATAAGAGGTGAAGACTTTTGCGATTCTAGCCTCTCCTACTCTATAGGCAGTCTTTGTGTCACCGTTGACGACGACTACATATTCTATTCCATCAGAAGAGAACACATCGCCTGGCTCTGCTTTTTCAGCTTTGTCTTCAAAGTCACTTGAAAGAGGAGCACCTGAGTAGATAAACCCTTCCTTTGAAGCGGAGATGATGTAGTTCTTACCAGTTCCACGTCTATACGAGTACTCTACGCCATCGAGGGTAAACTTACCACTGTTACCTTTAAGAGAAGCTACCTTCTTCTCAAAGTCGCTTCCTAATTCTTCTCCTTTATATTTGACACTTCTTGTGACTGCATCGTAAGTAGCTACTTCAACCACAGAAGAACCGAAGGATGCAACTGCCTTAACATCCCCTCTTTGGCTCATAGCCACCACGTTGTCACCAAGAATATCTACCTGATAGAAGTTTCCATCATCGGCAAGTTTATTAGTTCTTGTCTTTCCGCTAGCAAGAAGCTCCTTGATATAAGTAGTCATGTAACTGTTGGCGTTGACATCTACAGTAATAGATGGATCAACTACATAACCGGTGTAAGAAGTATTCTCTGTTGCAACACCAAACTTAACATTGATGGAGTCATACTTATAGAATGTCTGCTTCTGTCCGTAAGGATATAAAAGAGGTCCAAGAAAACAGAACACAAAGAGAACAATAATGACTACTGAACCAAAAACAGCAAGTCTGTTTCTGATAAATCTCTTAAAGACCTGCATTGAAGGAGACAGAACTTTTACTCTTGAAACATCGTCAAGTTTTACTTCTCCATTTGCATTTGTTTCACTTTTCTTCTTTTTCTTTAATACTTCGTTGAGATTATAAGATGCCATATTCTATTCCTCCTCAACTAAGCCTTACTCTTGGGTCTACGACAGCATAGAGAAGGTCTGATATCAAGTTGCCCAAAAGTGTCAGGATCGAGATGAAAGTGAGATAGAACATAACAAATGGAATATCTCCCTGTACCATTGAATTATATGAAGCAAAACCTATTCCTCTGATAGAGAAGAGGGTCTCTGTAATAAGAGCACCGGAGAAGAGTCCTGGAAGAGAACCACCTAAGGTCGTTACAAGAGGAATAAGGGTATTTCTAAATGCATGCTTACTGATTACTTTCTTCTCAGGGACACCCTTGGCTCTGGCTGTTCTGATATAGTCGGAGTTGAGAACTTCAAGCATGTTTGTTCTTGTGTATCTCATAAGACCGCCAATAGAAAGGATACTGAGAGTGAGGCCAGGAAGCACAAAGTGTTTCGCAACATCCAAGAATTTACCCCACTGAGAAAGTTCTGCATAATCTCTTCCCTGCATACCTGACAGGTCAAACCAACCGAGTTTGACTGAGAATACATATTTCAACAACGTAGCCAAGAAGAACGTGGGAAGAGAAATCGATATCATTGCAAATACCGTTGTAAAGTAGTCGGCAAAGGAGTATTGCTTCTTGGCAGCCATAATTCCAAGAGGAATAGCCACAAGTATTTCAACAACAAAAGAAATCAAAGAAAGAATGAAACTAAACCAAACAGTATTATGAAACTCCAGTGTTACAGGAATGGTCCATGTCCAGCTGTCGCCCCAATTACCCGTCAAGGCCGTCTTCAACCAGATAAAGTATCCCCTGAGGATTCCTTTATCCATACCATATTGGGCATTCAAATCATTTAACCATTCAGTATAGCTCTTACCGGCACCTGGTCTTGAAGCAAGTTCCCTTGCCTTTGTCTCAAGATAATTACCAGGCATGTTATACATTAATGAATAGACAATGAGCATTACAAAAAACAATATGACTACGCTGTACAATAAACGTTTCACAGTATATTTCAGCACCTCGTTTGTCCTCCTGTCTCCTATTTTTTGCACAAAAACACTCATGACCCATAATGGGTCGAGAGGCGTACACCTTAGACTAACTTATATTTAATATGTGGTCAAACGAAATACGATTAAAATATGGAAAAAACAACAACAATCAAATTATTTCAAAACAATGATTTACGTAAAAAGGGCCTCCTCTTTTAAAGGAAGCCCCAAATCAATCACTACAAAATGATTAGAGAACATCAAGTGTATCGATTTCAGCTGCCCATCCCCAATATGGAGTCATATCTTTAGGCATTGTGCTGTTGTCGATTCTCTTTGAGGATGTTACGTAGCAGTCTTTTCTCTGATATGTAGGAAGCTCTACGCCCCAATCCATGATGATTTCCATAGCCTTCTTGTATGTAGCCTTTCTGAAGTCTGTATCAGAAGAACCACGTCCAGCGATGATGAGAGCATCAAGATCAGCATCCTTTACCTGATAGTGGTTAGAGTTAGTTCCCTTACCATCAGCGTTTGTTGAGTGGTAGACCTGGTACATATCTGGGTCGACTGTGCTCTGCCAAGCAGCACACCAGAGTTCTGCTGTGTTAGCTTCAAGAGCATTGTTCCATGTTGTAGAAGTACAGTCGTTGACCATGAGTGTGATACCGATCTTCTCAAGAGCTTCAGAAGCACCAACTGCGATACCATAAGCTGGGTGATCCTGCTCACCAGAACCTGGAACGAGGAACTCGTAAACCATCTTAGCTCCTTCTGGAGCAGCTGTGAACTTAGATCCATCCCATGTATAACCAGCAGCCTGGAAGAAGCCTACTGCAGCCTGGAGAGCTGCTTCATACTTCTGCTCGTCGTTCATGCTTGCATTGTAGATTGGGTTGCCGTTGACATCTCTGGAGTAAGCAATCTGGTAACCGACATCTGTTGGCTGAGGAGCAGCCCAAGATGTGTTGGAGATTGGGTACTGGATGACGGAAGCTCTGTCGCCATAGTAAGAGTTGATAACTGTTTCTCTGTAGACAGAGAGGACAGTCATGATACCCTTTCTGAGGTTCTTTGAAGCTTCACTTGCTGGATCGCCGCCAACGTTTACGAGGTTAGCGTTGATACCGATATAACCATATCCTCTGTAGTCGACGAGGTATGTTGTGAGTGTGTCGCCCACAAGGTCTTTGTTGCTGTTTGCATCCTTGATGGCAAGAAGTGTTGCATCAGAGATACTTGGAGCTGCGATATCGAATGTGCCTGCGATGATGCCAGGTACATAGTCGGAATCTGTAGCTTCCTGGAAGAGGATTGTATCGATGACTGGCTTACCTGTGTAGTAATACTCGTTTGCCTTGAGTGTTACGACACCGTTGTTGTAGCTTTCGAATACATATGGTCCACATCCGAGAGGCTGAGTTGTCTTAGCTCTTACACCAGAGAGGTCACCCTTTACGAAACCGAAGGAGTCGACGCCGTTGAAGAGAGCTGGATCGCCATAGTAGTGGAGTGGAACGATTGTAAAGGACATGTTGTAGATTGATGTAGCATCAAACTCAGACATGTGGACTGTGAGGCTGTACTTGCCTGTCTTCTCGATACCTGCGATAGACTTGACATCTTCACCGGCAGAGATACCGTAAGAGTAAGCGTTGTCTGTAATATTAGCAAGATGCTGGAAGATTGTCATACCTGCATTCTCAGCATCACTAGCTGTCAAGATGTCTCCACCTTAAGCGTCGACGATTCCTGCCCAGTAGTCAGCTGCTGTAGCGCCTTCCTTCCAGTATGAATCATATCCCCAGAGAGACATACCAAGCTTAACCTGGAGTTCAGGAGAAGCCATGAGGGCATCGAGGGAATCTGCAACCGTTGAGTAGTAGGAAGGAGCATAGTTTGCTACGACATAGTCGACAATTTCCTGAGCAAATGCCTCGCCAGCTTTGTCGAGGTCAGCCCAGAACTGATCCTGAGTTTCCTTTGTCCACTTGGAGAAGTCTGTGTTGTCTTTGCCTGCAGCATAGATCATGGAGTCGGCAGACTTCATGGAGTTGTAATACTCGGACATACCGATGATTGGCTGAGCATAGAGAGTTGAAGATCCATCATATGTAGGATCTGCGAGAACATAGATACCGAAGATGACATCGTCGATTGTTGCAGGTGTGCCATCAGAGAACTTGATATCGTCTCTCATTGTGAGCTTGTAATCAACGGTTCCATCAGCATTCTGAACAACTTCAACAGATCCCATTCCCTGATAGAAATAGTCTGTTCCATTGTAGCTGTGAGTCTCACCATTGATTCCATCATAGATGATAGCACCACCACGGTCAGCAGCAAGGAGACCGCCCTGTGTGAAGTCTACGACTTCCTGGTCATATGCTGTAGCTGCGAAGAATGGAGAGAATTTCATGCCGAAAGAAGATGTTGCATAAACCATCTTCTTTGGAGCTGCCTTCTCTACAACTGGAGCAGTTGTAGTCTCAACTGGAGCTGTTGTTGCTGGTGCAGTTTCTGTCTGGCCCTGAGCGAATACTGAGAAAACGCAGAGAACCATAAGAACGATTGCAAGAGATTTTTTCATTCCTAGTTTCCTCCTAGAGGTATTATGAGTGCACAACGTACACTTATTTGCTTATTGATCTTCCTTCTCGGGAAGAACGGTCGTTCCTGTTTTCTTCATCTCCAAATCTTTTCTTTTTACAAAAAGATTCCAAGACAAAAAGAGCAACAGCACTGTAAGGACAAGAAATACGGCATCAATCACCGTCTCTCCGTTTCTGATCCAAAACACGATATGACCTATTATAGAACAGAAAGAAAAGAAAAGAACTGCAAATATCCAAGATATCAACTTCTCGGTTATCTTATCCTTTATCATTCTGGTGGCATCGCTTTTTGTAGAAACAAACGTCCAAACACCATCCGACTGCCCTAAGAGAGGAAAGGCGACGGCCAGAAAAGGAAGAGAAACATACATCGTTCTTCCAGCCCTGGTATTCAAAAGGAGAGAGAGGAAATAGAGACACCACTCCATGACGGTAGTGGCAATAAATATGGTTTTGAGCCTTTTTATTTCCTCCGTTGGCTTCAAAAATCCAAACAAATCACCTCTATAAACAGGTTTTGTAACGATTTTGCCGTTTTTACCCTCTATATTTTCCAGGCGATAATCGGATGCATATTTCCTTGAAACCAATCAAACCCCCAACCTTTCTTCTGTCCTGAAGACATACAGAAATCTTTATAACGATACAACAAAACATTTGACTTTTTCAACACAGCAACTGTTTTGCTCTTATAGATTTTTAAAGCAATCTATATTTGTTTCTTTCCCTGCGGTTTTAGTTGTTTGTAAATTACAGCTTTAATTACTTCACAACACCATCCTGAAAACCAGGAAAAATGAGGAATACACATTAATACATGACATCTTTTCTTTTCCTTTTGCTTTTTGCTATGTCGGTGTTGTAGAATATACATAGAGGTAAAAAAGTGAGGATTCTTGTACTTGGTTCAGGTGCCAAAGACCATGCTTTGGCGTGGTGGCTAAGCCGCAGTGCATACATTTCGGAACTCTACATGGCTCCAGGTAATCCTGGAACTGCAGATATCGCAATCAATCTACCAGATACAGACAACTCCGACTGCGAGGCTGTATACAGGGCTGTAAAGGAGCATAATATAGATGCTGTGTTCATCGGTACAGAAGCCCCGCTTCTTGCTGGCGTAAGGGAGTATCTGGCTGAAAGAGGTGTCCTTTGCTTCGGAGCTACAAAAGAAGCCCAAAGGCTTGAGGATGACAAGGCCTACGCCAGAGCCTTTACTGAGCGTCATGGCATCCCTACACCCTGCAACTATCTATGCTCAGACATGGATAGCTTGAAAAAATACTTGGATAACAGCGAAGAAAACAAACGCTTTACAATCAAATCCAACTCAATGACACCTTCCCGTGTCGTGTTGTCTTCCTCGGATAAGAGTGCGATCCTTTCATATGCGAGAATCCTTTTCTCCAGAGGTCCTGTCCTTCTTGAAGACTATGTCCCCGGCATACACGTTACAGCAACTCTCTTCTTGGATAAGAACGGATATCTTCTCCTTCCTTTGGCCAGTGAATACACAAATGTATCCCACTCTGAGGGAACCCCTACAGGAGGAATGGGAGCCATTGCGCCTATTCCTTTGAAAGAGGAGATCAAGAGTCAGATAGAAGAGAGAATAATCATTCCTACTCTTAAGGGAATGAAAGAAGAAGACATTGCATATAAAGGTACTTTGACACTCTCAATAATATTAAGCGAATCAGGACCTGTATTGGTGGACTACCATGTAAGGCTCAACGATCCTGCTACACAGGCAATGGTTCCAATCATCGAAACAGATATTCTGGAAATACTAAGAGCCATGGAAAAAGATACCATTTCAAGTGTTAATCTCCGTACATCAAACGAGTGTACGGTTGCTGTTGTACTTGCAGCTCCAGGCTACCCTATGCAGCCTGAAACAGGAAGGGAAATCAAGGGTATCGATTACTCTTATCTTATGGACATCAATTCCAAGCCTCTTGTATTTGTAGGTGCTGTAAAGAAGACCAGCGACGGAAGATATTTCACAGATGGTGGCCGTAACATTACTGTGGTAGGTAGAGGAGAAAACCTCCAGGATGCAAACGAGAAAGCCTATACTTTGATACAAAGAAGAAAGCTGGATGCTTTATGGTATAGAGATGACATAGGCAATAAATTCTTTACCTGGGAATCTTGACCATTTGCATTAATAGACAAAAAAAAAGGGCGGAGGACTTGTTTTGACACTCCGCCTTTATTATTCTCCATCCATATTACTTATATATTGGAAAGAGTGATACCTATCGTTCTATGGTCTATCCTACCCTCTTCAAAGATAGTTCTATATTTCTTTTTAAAGTCTTGAATTGCACCGTGTTGGTGAAAACCTTTGATTCTGAGCGGGAATCACGGTTTTAGTCCCGATATCTCAGGATTTTCGGATTATCGAAAACCAATTCCAGCAGTATCTTGACCTTTTCCAACGTTTCCTCTTC
>JALFRH010000001.1 GCA_022785155.1 Spirochaetales bacterium | reverse complement strand
GAAAGACAACATATAATTATTCCAACACTGCAAGTAAAATCGGAGGCGGAACCATCACCGTTTTGTAAAGTGCTTGAATTCTTTGTTTATCTTGTGACTGTAGCCATTACTCCTGGTCCCAACACCATTTCAAGCATGGCCAATGGAGCTGAAAAAGGACTGAGGGGATTGACCTTCAACCTTGGTATGCTCATGGGCATTGCCTTCATCTCCTCCCTTTCATATCTTCTGATCTCCTTCTTTTCCAAATACATTCCCCTCCTTTCAAGTTTTCTTCAGATACTTGGAATAATATATCTTGTATACCTGGGCGTAAAAATGATGGAAAAGACAGGTAATGCGGAGGAAAAGACAGGTACATTTATGGATGGTATGACAATGCAGTTGATGAACGTAAAGGTATTGATGCTTTGTGTAACTGCAATCTCAGGCTATATCCTTCCCCTTGACGTTGGAAATTGGCAGAAATGGATAAGGGTTTCCATGATTCCCCTCACCTGCTTTATTTGTGGAGTCATATGGGCTTTGGCAGGAACAGCCCTGAAGGGAATCTATGAAAAAGGAAGAAAGGTCTTCAACCTTCTTTTTGCTTTTACTCTTTTTGTCCTTGCCTTCATAAACATCATAAAGCTTTTCTGCTAACGCTTTATCCATAAATGAATAGTTTACCAATCATTTTGTTTGCATTTTATTTTTTATATGTGTTAAATGTAAATAAAATCCTATTTATAAGGAGATACGAAGATGGCAATTAACATTCAAGCACTCATCATCGTAATCGGATACCTTGTAGGTATGCTCGTCATCGGCTACGTAGTTGGTAAACTCAAAATCAAAAATGCTGACGATTATATGGTTGCAGGAAGAAGAATGGGAGTATTTATGGTCGCATTCTCACTCTCTGCAAACAACATAGGCGGAGGCAGCACTACAGGTTTGGCTGGTAAGGCATTTACCTCATGGGGTATGAGCGCAGTATGGTATGTCCTGGCAGCATCAATTGCAATGATCCCTTTGGCATATTTTGCTCCAAAGATCAGAAAGACAATGGCTGTCACAATTCCTGAAGTCGTTGGAAGAAGATTCGGAAAGTTCAGTTCTGGATTCTCTGCAATACTCAACATTCTCGCCCTCTTCTGTCTGACTTCCAGCCAGATTGCAGCATCCGGAAGCGTAGTATCTGTACTTACAGGTATCGATACAAGAATCTGTCTGCTTATTGCAGGTTTGGTTGTCATCTTGTATACAACCTTCGGTGGTATGATTGCAGACCAGATTTCCGACCTTGTACAGTTCATCATCATCTTTTTTGGCCTTGCAATTGCCACACCATTCGTAATCAAAGGCTGCGGTGGATGGAGTACAATCGCCTCCAAGCTTCCTGGAGACCAGCTTAGCTTCACAAAGATCGGTTGGGTTGCAATTATAGGTTACATCTTCAACTACTTCTGTACATTCCTCTCAGGTCCTGAAATGATCAGCCGCTTCGAGAGTGCAAAGGATGAAAAGACAGCTCAGAGAGCAAGCCTTGTATCTGCAGTATTGATGGCTGCAATGGCTATTTTCCCGACACTCCTTGGTCTTGCAGCCCTTTCAGTATCGGATACACTTGGAAATATCTCCTCCAACTCTGCAATGATGGCTGTTACACAGACATATGCTCCTACAATCATTACAGGTATCGTTTCTGCAGCAATCATCAGTGCAACAATGTCCAGTGCAGACTCCAACCTTCTCTGTATGTCTACAATGATCATCAACGACCTCTACCTTCCATATTCTGGAAAGAAGCTTGATGGCATGAAAGAAGTAAGGGCTACAAGAATTTGCAACATCATCTGCTGCGCAGTAGCTGTATTCATTTCTTTCTTCGGAATCAATATCGTAACAATGAATACATTTGCCTTCGCTATCCGCTGTGCAGGACCATTTGCAGCTTATGGACTTGGCCTTGTAATTCCAAGAGCTACAAAGCACTCCGGTCAGATTTC
Organism: Spirochaetales bacterium; assembly: GCA_022785155.1. GTDB lineage: Bacteria > Spirochaetota > Spirochaetia > Sphaerochaetales > Sphaerochaetaceae > Ornithospirochaeta. The sequence continues at coordinate 2,398 of JALFRH010000001.1, read as the reverse complement.
CATCATCACAGGAACCATCGGCGTTGTAATATGGCAGATTCTCAGCGGCGGTGGCTTCTATCTTGGAATTCTTCCAGTAGTATTCGGCTGTGGAGTTGGTACAATCACATTCTTCCTTGTGAACATCATTGAATGGAAGAAGGGTGTTGAAGCAGCTCCTTCAGCTTATCTTGAAGACTAAAAAATCGGTCTTTTCCCGGCGCCTGATATTTTTCAGGTGCTTTTTTTTGACGTTTTTCGGGAAAATCGTGTCTTTATATATGTAGATATTCTGTAATGCAAAAAGGAGGATAGGAAAGAAACTAAATTTTTCATTATCACCTTTACCCCATTGAGGCAGGGTCTCCCCCTGCCTTTTCTATGGAACAAACAAAGGTTTCGTTACATACTGTCCCTATGACAAAGGATCTGACCTCGGGGCCAATTACAAATAGACTCCTTCTATTCGCCCTTCCCATGATAATAGGGAATCTTCTCCAACAGTTTTACAATATTGCAGATACCTTTATAGTGGGGCGTTTGTTAGGTAAGAATGCTTTGGCTGCCGTCGGCTCCTCCTTTACTCTCATGACGTTCTTGACTTCAATAATATTGGGCTTGGCTATGGGAAGTGGCGTTCTCCTTTCCATGAAGTTTGGAGAGAAAGACAAGGATGGCCTTAGAAAAGTATCCTCCTCTTCTTTCTTCTTGGTATTCACCATATCCATTGTCCTCACTTTGATTTCATATGTTCTCTTGGATCCATTGAAACTCTTATTGAACATCCCCGATGAAGTATGGCCTATAATGAGGGATTACCTAGAGGTAATATTCTCGGGTATCATGGGAATCTTTCTTTACAATTGGTTCTCTTCATTTCTGAGAGCCTTGGGAAACTCCACTGTCCCTTTGGCCTTTCTCGGGGTTTCCACTATTTTCAATATAGCTTTGGATCTCTTTTTTGTGTTGGTATTGAAAAGAGGCGTGAAGGGAGCGGCGGAAGCGACTGTAATATCCCAATATATTTCTGGATTTGGAGTTGCCATATACACTCTACTTCTTTCCAAAGAATCACGGTTCTCACCAAAACATGTGGATAAGAAGACAATTGGTGAAGTCACAAACTTCTCGTTTCTTACCTGTCTGCAGCAGTCTGTCATGAACCTTGGGATATTGATGGTGCAGACAAGAGTCAATACTTTCAGTCCTGTTGTGATGGCAGCCTTCTCCACAGGTGTGAAAATAGATGCCTTTGCGTATATGCCTCTACAAGACTACGGCAATGCATTCTCCACCTTTACAGCCCAAAACTTCGGGGCGGGAAAGGAAGAGAGAATAAAGAGGGGAATGAAGATTGCGTTCATCACCTCCCTTCTCTTCTCCATCATGATTTCCCTTATAGTATTCATTGCGTCTCCTTCCCTTATGAAGATATTCGTAGGAGATAGCGAAAGAGAGATAATTGACATAGGTACAGGGTATCTGAGGATAGAAGGGGCATTCTACGCTCTTATTGGTTTCTTGTTTTTGTTCTATGGTTTATTCAGGGCCATAGGTAAGCCGGGAATGAGCTTTATTCTCACCATAATATCCCTAGGGACAAGGGTCTTACTCTCTTATACAATATCTGATATTCCATCAGTCGGAGTATTGGGAATATGGTGGTCTGTACCAATAGGATGGCTACTGGCAGATATTGTAGGAGCTCTATACTACTTAAAGAAACGTACAATAAGCAATTGACAAGTTTAAGCCTAACAATAGTTACATAGCCGATGGATCATCGCCACAATTACTATTGGAAAGGATGACCAGATCCAAAAGTGCTCCATATTTGGGTAAAAAGTTGACAAAGGGGCTTGAAACACAAAAAAGATTTACATATACTTTCAAAAGTTGGTTGACAACTAAATCGCGGCCATAGCTCATCTGGATAGAGCAAGTGCCTTCTAAGCACTAGGTGGTTAGTTCGAGCCTAACTGGCCGTATGAAGAGTCAGATTTTGATACAATCGAAGTCTGACTCTTTTTTGTTAGCCTATCTTCATTATTGATCCTGTCGAAGGCGAGATCTTCAACTGATTGGAAAAACGGAAACCATGGACCAGACAAAGGATAACGGTTATGACGCCGCCATGAGTCACAAGAAGAATCTTTCTGTTCCTGTTGTTTTCAAGTAACTGCACAAAAGCCTTGGACACCCTCTTATTGAACAGGTCCGGAGATTCCCCATTTGGATAGCATTCATCCATTTTCAAGGAAGAGAAATACAGTCCCGGTGATCTGCCCCCGTTTTAAGTAACACTTTTTGTTCCACAGATTCTCTCTAGGTAACAGAAGGAGAGGAAAAGTGAAGTACAAGAAGCTTCCTTTGAGCAAGAAAAGGAAAATAGTTGAAGAAGTGATGTTGGAAAATAGCA
>JALFRH010000259.1 GCA_022785155.1 Spirochaetales bacterium | reverse complement strand
GAAGACACAAGGGGGAGATGATCGATTACACTATGAAGGACAGAAGGTGGAAGCTTTGCAGCACATCCACTGGTTTTGACCATACTTGTCAGTCTCTTTTCACTCTTCTCCATACAGCTTTCTCCATTCATCTCCTGCCTTCTCATATACTCCCTCTACATTCTCATCTATGTATTCCTCCCATTGGGAACCATAGAAGAATGCAGCTGTACCGCAGGAAGAAGAGAGGGACCTGGGTACTGGTTTCAGCTTGCATCCCTCTCCATATCGGCGGCGGAACATCATGGCCCCATAGTGGGACCTGAATGTGGCCACTTTTTCACTTATTTCTTGATTGTTATTCTCCATTCTCCCTCTTTCTCCACACTTGAGGCATTATAACCCATAGCATGAGCAAAGCGAGTGACATTTTCCAGAGGAACTCTGTTATCTACCAAAACTTCCACTCCCTCAGGATGAGATTTCAAAGCCCTTTTTGTGTTTATGACAGGTTCAGGGCAGCTGAGGCCTCTACAATCTACTTCAAACATTATTTTTCCTCCTTGATTCTGCTATTAAAAAATGCAATTAGAAGAGCAATTACTATTCCGATTATTACAGCACTCTTACCATAGACATTAGGTCCTGTCTCAGTTGCGTTTCCTACAAGCTTGAAGTTGTGGGCAAAAGCGGCACCCACGAAGAAACCGAGGACTGTGACAGCACTGTCCGTGTTGCCTTCACCAGCCATAATGAGCTGTCTGAGAGGACAACCACCAAGAAGAACAGATGCCAATCCCACAAGGAGCATTCCCAAAAAGTTCCAGATATGGCTTGTCTGCGCTACAGGCTGACCAGTAAAGCCAAGCTTAAAGGAACCGGTGACAAGGTTTCCAATAAGAGCGACAACGAAGATCATTACACTGCCCAACGCCAGTGTCCAGTCCTTCAAAAGGATGATATCCCTGATACCACCGGCCATACACAATCTTGTCCTCTGGGCAAGACCTCCCACCAAGAGTCCGATGATCAAAGACAGAAGAATAGGGGCATGCATGCTGCCAGGTCCTGATTCACTGAAAGCCAGAAGAGACGGGAAAGCGACAAGAGCCACCAGAAAAACTACATTTACAACTGGAAGAGCAATACCTTCCACCTTATTCTGCTTATAAGCCCTGCCAAGGGAGAAGCCCTTTGAAATGAAGAAACATCCAACGGCAATACCACAGGTAAAACCAAAGAGGCCGACAAGAGCGTTAAGGTCTCCTCCTGCCAATCTCAATACCATTCTCAAAGGACAACCCAAGAAAGTAAGGGCTCCGATCATCACAAGAAAACCTAAGATAAATCTTGTAAATGGGCTTGAGCCTCCACGAGGCTTGAACTCACCCTTAGCCAAAGAAAGGAAGAATGATCCCAATACTATTCCTATGACTTCAGGCCTCATATACTGCACTACAGCTGCAGAATGGAGCTTGACTGCACCTGCCATATCCCTTACAAAACATGCAATACAGAATCCCATGTTCTTTGGATTGCCGAAAATGGTAAGAATCACTGCAGATAGTCCCACAATAATTCCAGTTACAGCTAATCCGATCTTTTCTTTTGATACTTTCATATCTCCTCCTGTCCAATATTCTTCCATACTGTTTTAAAAAATACAATGATTAATTGAAACAAATTGCAACATCCTTACCATTTTATTTACTTTTATCTAATGGACAATGCTATAATCAAGGAATGAAGCGAATCTATCTAGATAATGCAGCCACATCCTTTCCCAAAGCCCCAGGTTTGGGAAGGGCCATGATGGAGTATATAGAAAATGGTGTGGTAAACCCGAATAGAACTGAAAGCTCCCTTTCATACAAGGCCTTCGACACAGCATATTCTTTAAGGGAGAAACTCTCCTCCCTATTTAATTACCGCCATCCTGAGTGCATTTCCTTTACAAGAAATGTCACCGAGGCCTTGAATTGGCTTATTAAAGGAAACCTGAGTCCAAACGACCATGTAATAGTGTCACATAACGAGCACAACGCTGTAATGAGACCTCTAAACCAAATGGGAATAAGCTACTCACTTATCCCCTCCGATGGATTTGGATACAACGATTACTCCACACTGCCCTCCCTCCTTACTCCCAGAACAAAGGCAATCATAATTAATGCGGCGGGGAATGTTTCAGGGGCAGTTCAGAATCTGGAGGTTCCTGGAGAGTTTGCAAGAAAGCACAATCTGCTCTTTTTCATAGACGCCGCCCAGGCAGCACCCTTTTTCAATATAGATATGGAAGGGCTGAACGCCTCCGCTGTGGCGTTTACAGGGCATAAAGGCCTCCTTGGGCCCCAAGGCATGGGAGGCGCAATCATCAGAAAGGAAGTGGCGCTATCCCTGGATCCCCTTGTTGCAGGTGGAACAGGAAGCCAAAGCGATCTCCAAGAAGTACCGGATATTCTTCCTGACAGGCTTAATCCTGGAACTGAAAACATGCCGGGAATAGTGGGGCTGGAGCACTCCCTTTCCTTTATCCTCAACAACTTATCATCCCTTAGGGAAAATGAAGGGATGAGGACAAGGGAACTTATGGAAGGCTTATATGGTATTAAGGGCATAAAGCTCATTGGGGCAGGAATAAAGGAGGAGAGGACCAACGTTGTTTCCATTGAAACAGAAGGCATAGACGAAGCTGAAGTTTCTGCTCTTCTATTGGAAAGAGGAGGCATAGAAACAAGAGTGGGGCTTCACTGTTCCCCCTCAGCCCATGAAGCCTTGGGAACATACCCTAGGGGTACACTCAGGTTCTCTCCCGGTCCATTCACTACAAAAGATGAGATAGAATATACTCTTGCACTATTGAAGGAGGTTATGGAAAATGCATAAAGAATCCTACTCTACCCTTTACTCCCTACTCCAGAAAGGAGATGTGGAGAGAAGAACAATCTTCCCTTCCAGCGTGGCTCTATACCAAAACGGAAAGCTGATATACAAAGAAGGAGATGGAGACTGGGAAAACCCAGATCTTAAGGAAACAATAAAGGCCGAACCGCACCTGGTGATATTCGGTGCAGGCCATGTGTCCAAGGCAATCAGTGAAGTGGCGGCAGTCCTGGAGATGAAGGTCACTGTCATAGATGAAAGGGAAGAAGTATTGAACAGGGAAAGGTTCAACCACGGCGAAGAGCTTATTTTGGAGCCATATTCTTCATTCCACTCAAAAAAGTCTCCATTCTTCCGTCCATATTATATCATCTTAACCCATGGCCACGTGTATGACAGGGCTTGTCTTGAGTGGTGTCTCAAAAGCAACTATTCATATATCGGCATGATCGGAAGCAAAGGAAAGGTAGCCACCACCTTCGCCCTGTTAAAGGAGAAAGGCATTACTGATGAGGAACTGAAGAACGTACATGCCCCTATAGGCCTACCTATCGGAGCAGTAACTCCCGGTGAAATAGCCATCTCCATTCTTTCAGAAATCATAGGAGTATTCAGAGACACGAAAAACACCGTCACCCTGGACCCTTCCTATCTGAGAAAAGCCATGGATGACAAAGGTATCTCAGCCCGTATCGTAGAGAAACGTGGCTCGGCTCCAAGAGCTGTAGGCTCCGAGATATTCATATCCGAAACAGGGTGTGTGTATGGTACCGTAGGAGGAGGAAGAGTTGAGAAGGAGACCATCGAGGAAGCCAAGAGAATGTTGGAGAAGGGAGAGGAATCAAAGATCATCCACTATAATCTCTCTGCAAAGGGCGATTTGAATATGATCTGCGGAGGAGATGTTTCCATCCTGTTTTCAAAGATGGAGTGATCAATTATCTCTTGAAAGGATGGCCTCTATCATCTCCGAGACCAGAACCGTTATTTCGAAAGGCTTTGGCACATGTCCGTTCATACCGCTGTCCAAAGCCTTTGTCCTGTCTTCCGGGAACGCATTGGCCGTCATGGAAATAATAGGAATCGAGGCCTTCTTTTTGTCATCAAGACTCCTGATTCTCCCTGTCGCCTCGTATCCATCCATCACCGGCATCTGGATATCCATGAGAATGATATCATATCTATCCGAAGGGGAGGAACTTACTTTATCTACAGCCTCTTGGCCGTTTACAGCGCTTTCTACATTCATCCCGATACCTTCCAGTATGGTCTGGGCTATCTCCCTATTGAGGTCATTGTCTTCCACCAGAAGGACATTCTTTCCCCTTAAATCCATTTCTGATCTTGTTACGAAGATGGAACCGTCCTCCAAAGGACAAAGGGAGAGTATTCTCTGGATATCAGAGAAGAATACAGGTTTCGGAGCATAGGCGTTGACGCCATATTCCTCCAACTTCTCATCATCCTTCAGTTTATATGTGGTGACGATAAAGAGTGCCTTTTCCCCGATTGTCTTCCTTAGATTGGATATTGTTTCCATTCCCCTTGTCCTTGGAATTGTCATATCGAGAACCAAGACATCCACGTCCTTTGCCTTTGACACGGCATCATCATAGCTTTGGGAAATGGAGACGGAGAGCCCCAGTTTCTCCAAAAGAGGAGGAAGACTCTGTACTGTCTTTGTGTTTCCTACTACCAATGCCTTTTTGCCTGAATATGATTTCAAGCCACTCTTTCTATTTACATCAAAACGCAGAGGAAGAGTGATAGTAAACTCACTGCCCTTTCCTCTGGTACTTTCAACTTTAATTTCACCCTTCATAAGGGTGACAAGGTTCTTGGTAATGGCCATACCCAAGCCGGTACCCTGGATTCTGGATACAGTAGTGTTCCTCTCTCTTTCGAAGGGTTCCCAGATACGTGTCAAAAACTCCTCCGACATTCCTATTCCATTGTCCTTGATTTTGAAGATGAAGATACTCTTGTCTACACAGTCACAGCTCTTTTCATTAAGGCTGATCCATACTTCTCCACCTTCAGGGGTGTACTTGATGGCATTGGTGACGCAGTTGAGGAGAATCTGATTCAATCTCACTTTATCCACATAAACGTTTTCATGCAGAAGATACTCTACATTCATATGGAGCATCTGTCCCTTTGTCTCCGCCATTGTCTCCGTCAGGCTTTCAATGGATGCAAGAACATCCCTCAGAGAGCAGAGATCCTCTTCAAGGCTTATTTTTCCACCTTCAATTATGGTCATGTCCAAAGCATCGTTAAGTAGTTCCAACAGCTGTTTTGACGACTCCGTTATTCTCTCCAGATACTTGCTTTCCTTCTTAGGATCAGAGACATTGGAGAGGGCAAGATTCGTATACCCCATAATAGCATTCATAGGAGTCCTGAGATCATGGGACATGTTTGCAAGGAAGGTACTTTTGGCCTTTGCTGCCGCCTCAGCTTCTTCCAGGGCCTCCTGGAGTCTTTCCTTCTCCTTCTTTTCCTGCTCCAACACCTTGGTGACAAGTCTTACAGTAATTACCACCACAGGTTTCTTTCCTTCGTATGTTCCCCTGAACATAAACTGAAGGTAGTTCAATTCACCATCCAATACAAAGGATTCAACAAATACGATATTCTCTCCCGTTCCTTTTCTTGCACTTTCAATGGAGGCATTGAAAGTTGAAACGAAGGAATCACTACCATGATTGAGGCGGAAAATAAAACTGGATATTACAGAAGAGAGGGGAATTGTTGCACCCACTTCAGCATTCAAGCCTTTGAAGGTCTTGCTGTCCTTTATTACTTCAACCGCCCCTTCGTTGTTCAGCAAAAGGACCATATCGTCATTTTCAACGATTCCCTCCACAATGAGATTCCTCATTCTTCTGCTTTTTTTGTTGGATAAGAACCAGTAGATGATGGTATAGAGGCTGAAGAAGATGAAGATCACAAGAAGGGAAACAAAGAGGGAGTTGCCGCTCTTTCCAATTATAGATGCAATCTTTTCGATGTTTTCTTGAGGGAACTTCATCAACAAGAAGTATTCTTCATTTCCTATACGGGAGATAAGAGCCTGACCAGAACCGGATTTGTCACCCAAAATGTTTTCAATGCCATTTTTTGTGGAATAAGTATATTCCTTTATTGAATCCAGTAGGCTGCCTCCGACTTTATCTTCTATATTGAGGTTTAAGAGAGAAACGTCATCGGAACCTACTATCAGGCCATCTTTATCAATAATATAGGTATCTACAGATAAGCTGAATATCTCATTTTCCAGCAGGAAAGACAGGTTTCTTTGGCTTATGAAGCCTACAAGGACTCCTATATACTCTCCATCGTTTTCCACAGGAGAGAAAAAACCTATCATGGATTCCCCGTTAAGTCTGGAGTTTTGTACGTCACACACTCCGGTCTCCCCTGCCATTCCCCTGACAAAATAGGGTCTGTCCGAGCAATCCGCCTCAAGGCCCTTGGATGTATGGCTCATACCATCCTTATTTATAAACCTTATGTAATCGAAGCCAGTATTGGCTTCCATAATGGCCAAGGGGGTGAAAAAATCCTTATCCTGGGATGCAAAGTCGTCACTATAAGCAAAGGCAAGGGATTTGACCAAAGTCTTGTTGCTTTGGAATTTTTCAGACAAGAGAGTCTTTTTTTTGTTGGTGGTCTCCTCCAAAAGCTGCATTGAACCATTGCTGACTATTTTGAAATTGGAGTCATGAAAAACCAGAAGGAGGATCATGATGGTAATTGTCACAATCAAATAAGGTAAGAATCTTTTTAAAAAAGATGCTGACTTTCTCATTACTCCTCCTACTTATCATTTCAACATACCAGTGATAGAAAATAAAGACAAAAAGGATACTTAGAGTATTTTTTCCAATTCATCCAAGTCTTCGTCTGTTGTGGACCATGAAGTGCAGAATCTGATGGCTGTATGGTTTTCGTCAACCAAGTCCCAGAAACCGAATCTGACACTCTTTTCCAGCTCCTTCATCTTCTCGTTATCCACTACAACATACTGCTGGTTTGTAGGTGAATACATATGGAACCGATATCCCTTGTCTTTGAGAATCTTCTTTAGTCTCTCAGCCATCTGTATGGCATGGCGGCCCAATTCATTGTAGTATCCATCTGTAAAGAGGGCGTCAAACTGAACACCCAACAGCCTTCCTTTGGCGGAAAGGGCTCCGTGCTGTTTCTTTCTTGCCCAGAAATGATCTGGTCTCATTCCCTTATCAAATACTATGGCCTCTCCGCTGAGAGCCCCGCACTTTGTTCCACCTATATAGAAGACGTCACAGAGCTCAGCGATATCAGATAGCGTTACATCCGTCTCCTTGCTTTCAAGGCCATAGCTGAGACGAGCGCCGTCAAGATAGAGAGGAATAGAGTATTTTGAAGCGACACTCTTCAAGTCTGTAAGTTCTTTTTTGGAGTAAAGGGTGCCGTTCTCCGTTGGATGGGAGATATAAACCATACCTGGATAAACGATGGCGTCTTTGTTTCCGTCACGATGGTAGGCGGAAAGGAATGCCTCCAGCTTCCCGCTTTCAATCTTTCCATCTTCGTTTTTTATTGTCATCACCTTATGGCCTGTATACTCTATTGCCCCTGACTCATGGGTATTTACATGGCCTGTGTCGGCAGCTACCACCCCTTCATAATCCTTGAGCATTGTGGAGATCACCAGCTGATTGGCCTGGGTTCCACCGTTTACAAACTCAATATCTACATCGCTCTTTCCAATTGCAGCCTTGATCTTTTCTTCTGCACTCTTTGTATATTCATCAAAGCCATAACCAGGAACATAAGTGGAGTTTGAGTCGATTATTGCCTGGAGCACCTTTGGAGCAGCACCGTTATTATAGTCACATTCAAAAGAAAGCATAGAACACCTCTGTCATCATCAAGATTCAACTATTGTATTCCAACCACTGGAAAAGAGAAAGGTGCCTAGAGCCTCCGCCCCTTTTCTCTATTGCTTTTCTTCCATGTGTCTCCGTTTTTTAGATCATCCATTACATGTACACTTTCAAGGAACCTGGATTTATGCCTCATAAAAAGGATGATCATTATTATATCGAGAAAAAAGCTGCCAGACAGAGGGCCTGACAGCTGTATTTCAAATCTTTCCTAGACCTTTGAGGATCTTTTCAGGACTCATAGGCCAACTTCTGACCCACACTCCACAAGCATCGTGGATTGCTATACCTATGGCAGGAGCCGCACCGTTACATGCAATTTCACTTATGGATTTTGCTCCAAACGGACCATCAGGATCATCTACATCTATAAGGACGCTCTTAAAGTCTTCAGGTGCCTCATAGATCATAGGTGTACCATAGTCGGTAAGGTTTGCGTTAAGGGTATTTCCATCTTTATCCAGGATGATACCTTCATAGAGGGAG
>JALFRH010000233.1 GCA_022785155.1 Spirochaetales bacterium | reverse complement strand
TCATTCTCCGTTCTTAACGTAGGTATGAGAGTGATCCGTGAATCCAACTCTTCCTTGGGTGATGGTTTTTCAATGATCAAAGCCTTGATCGAAAGAGGCGCAAAGACTCTATTCTTCGTATCCGCATCTTTATTGTCCTTTGGTAAGGGACTGGCAAACAAGATTAGAAAAGAGGTTTTTAATCTAGATTCTTCTCTCTCTGTCCTTGCTTTTGACAGAAGGTTCTCCAATATTATTTCCATTGATGGAAGCAATAAGAGAGAAGAAGTATTGATGCTTAATCTTGATGAAGTCGATATTGTCTTTGATGACGTTACTTGTTCAGAAATCGCAGCTTCAATTTCTGGAGACGAAGAAAACGCAGGAGATCTCAAGGGTAGGGCAATGCGAATAAAGAGAGACACAATAGAAAAAGACGACTATATGCTCTATCCTCCATACTTTATCAAGAAGGAGGTTGGAGAAATAAGAGGACTCTCTGAGATCGATGAAAAGCTTGAGGAGAAATATAGAGAGCTTTCCGTTCTTTGTAGAAGAATGCGAAAATAAGCATTTTCAAATGCATCGGTTTGTTTCTTTAAAAGAATATTACAGGGTAGTCACATGTCATATGTGACCGCCCCTTTAAATACTGCATGTTTATCCACCCTCGATATTGGCTTATTCCAGATTGTCCATCAATGTGATAAGAAAAAGATGCCAAGACCTGGTCCTGGCATTCTATGTAGAGTATCAGATTGCTTTTCTGTATGTTGATGGTGTAAAGGATACAAGTCGTTTTATTTAATGATATTATTTTTAAACGGACTGTATGTGACAAGCCACAACAGTCCATTTTCCTCATTTGACAGATGATTTCCTTTTGATATGTTCAAGTTTGATAGTGTATCCTGTGAAAGAGTAATTAATATTGTTCAGTTTCATCATTATCTTCATATCTTCGTAGTTTCCGTTACGAATATAGAGTTCATTGTCTGAAATAAGTGTCAGATCTGTATCTGTATGTATGGCGAGGTGAAGAAGAAAGAGGTTGTTCATCAACTCTTCTTCCGCTTCAATTACGATCTTGTTGTTTGTAACTTCCTTTAGAGCCATGTAAGGAAGATAATCTTCAAGCTCATCCCAGGAATCAAATGTTTCTTTGTCTCCAGTAAAAAGTGTATATAGCTGAGGATATTGCATCTCATTACATGCCTTATACCAAGGAAGAAGTGTCTCATATAGAGAAGAGAGAGATGAAGAATTATCTTCTCTTAGAGATGCTGCGAGTTTGTCAAAAGATCCATTTACTTTTTTTAGTTCAAATCTAATCATATATAACTCCTTATCTCTCTATAGAGTGAAAAGAAATAGAATCACAATTGATGTGTTTTATTTATGATAAATCTTATAAAATCTCGTTTGATTTTAAGAAAATAAAAAGTTTAAGAAAAATAAAACAAAAAACTATTGACACTTTTTCTTTTGGAATATATATTGTAGTCACAATAAGAAATAGGTTCAGAGCTGAGATACTCGAGAGACCTATCAGAGAATACAAGAAGGTTTCCTTCTTTCACAGAAATAATCGCATTCATTTTTATCGATCCTTATTTGAGAGTCCAAAGGGGCCGGGGAGAAGCATTACATGACAAATATCCATCTATCAAACACCCCCAGTCCAGAGTGCTCCCTGCTGAGCCTGGCACCGTAGTCGGGAAGATAACGGACAAAGCTTTGATGTCGCATATTGCGACAACCCGATGACGAAGAAGTTCGCCATGGACCAGCTACAGCGTAAGGAGAAGAAAAAATGGAAGAAATGGAAATCAACCAACTGGCGATTCTTGCAAAGAACGGAAACAAGAAGGCGTTCGACGTTCTTTTGAAGAGGATGGAGGGGGCGGTAAACACTATTGTCGGAAATTATGCCGTAGGAAAGGGTGCGGCCTACAGGGATGACTACAGGCAGGAGGCTTACTGCGGCATCTGGAACTGCCTCAAAAGTTATGATGAAGGAAAGGGAGCCTTCGTCAACTACGCCCTTTATGACATGAGGTCACATGTTCTTGATTACATCAGAAACAGACAGAACCTTGTCACAATCGGCACAAACATGCTCTCAAACGTGAAGAAGGTGAGAGCTGCACTTGAGACCATAAGGGAGAATGGCCTCGAGGAGAGTGTTGAAAACATCTCACTTTTCTCCGGCATCGAATCTTATAAGACAGTGGAAACTGCACTTTGGGCAATGAAAGTGGAGAACTCTGAAAGCCTTGACAGGGAGGTAAAGGAAGAAGAGGGGGCCACATTCGTAGACTTCATAGAAGGGGATGAAGAAATGGAAGAGGCGTTCTTGGAGCGCGAAGAGGAAAGGGCCCTGCTTTGTGCAATAGCATCCCTTCCAGAAAAGGACCGCTACATCGCCCTCCATTCCTTCGGCATCTTCGGGGCGGAAGAGATGTCAAACATAGAGATTGCCCAAAGACTAGGGTGTACTCCCAACACCGTAGTCAACCGCAAAAAAGCCATAACGGCGAGAATAAGGGAGGCCCTGATGGAGTGGGCCTCCTAATGGTTTGTTACTTTTTGACATATAATTGACAATGGTATAAGCATTGTTTTCTATAACACTTATCACACTTTATACATCCATTCCATCAATCGAAATCATAGGGACGTAGTGTGATCAATTCATCGTCTTTTGATTCCGAATTTATTCTTTTTGAGAGTTTCACTTCTCCATTGGTGATCATTCCATTGATGGTGTCACCATAAGAGAAGTTTTTTTTGTTCCTCATTTCTTCCAGTTTTTCAAATACTCTTTCTTTTACTCCTTCTTCCGCCTTCAACCCTTTCTTTGACAAGCGGTATGAGAAGATATCCCACAACTCTTGGTTTGAGTAAGAAGAGAAGTGGAGGGAGTAGGGAATTGAAGAGAGAAGGCCAGGGTTACGCTTTGTAATATCAGAGTATGTTTCATTACTGAGAGAGAGTATTGCAACCAGCTCGCCTTTATGCTTTTCCATCATATTGATGATGTTGTCGAGAATAAGGCACTCTCTGTCCTTTACCCT
>JALFRH010000156.1 GCA_022785155.1 Spirochaetales bacterium | reverse complement strand
TCTCCTTCGTCTAGTGGTTAGGACAACGGGTTTTCATCCCGTCAACATGGGTTCGACTCCCGTAGGAGATGTTTCTTTCCTCTCAGCACGAGAGGTTTTTTATTTAAAGAGCTTGTCTTAATAAACATCATCTACCTATCCAAATAAGATATGACCATTAACCATTGGAGTCCATAATAGGCAATTAATGATGGATGGAAAGGAAAGATACTGCAAAGTCTATTAGACAATGGATATTCCTCTTATAATTGAAAAAACAAACACTTGGATTTTTTGTCTTCTTCAATAAAATTCTTTCCAATGTAATTGTAGAATGGTACAAGAAAGAACACAAAAGGATTATGGGATAATATAGATAGTCATGAAACAGAACTATAAACATCTATTGTCGGATACTCTGAAACTCATAACACTTACAGTAGGCTTCACCCTACTGTCCCTTCTCTTTCGTAAGCTCGGCTTTCCTGAAACCAATATTGTAGTGATATACATTCTTGCTGTATTGCTGATCTCCCTTTTCACCTCCGGGTATGCCTTCGGCATTGCAGGATGTGTAATATCTCTCTTTTGCTACAACTACTTCTTCACCCTCCCCTATCATACCCTGGCTGTAAGCGACCCGAACTACCTTATTACATTCATCATCATGCTGGCCACTTCCTTCATAACTTCCACAATCACAGCAAAGGAGAAAGTACTAAGGGAGACAGCCATGGAAAAGAGTGAAGAAAACCAAATTCTCTATCAGCTCTCCTCTTCCCTCTCAGATGCCCCAGACGCCGAAAGCGTCATGACTATCGGTGTCAAAAGCATTTCCAGGCTTCTCCAATGCAACACTGGTGGTATTTATCTTGGAGGGCAGATTTCTTCTCCTCTTTTTATTCAGACTCTGGGAAAAGAAATAATCCATAGAAACGTAGACAATGTGGATTTGATAAGAAAACAGCTTTCAAATATCACCAAGGAGTATATTGAAAGGGAGGATACACTCTCCTTTCCCGTAAAAGGAAGGGAGAATCTCCTTGCCGTAATCAACATAGACAATAATGTAGATAAAAATACCTTGACGCTAAAGAATACTCTACTCCACTCCATTATGGAAAACATCTCCCTTGCCTTGGACAGAATCGAAGTCACAGAGGAAAAGGCAAAGGTCAGGGAAACCATGGAAAGAGAGAGGGAGAGAGCCAACCTTCTGAGAGCTATATCCCATGACCTGAGGACTCCTCTTTCAGGTATTATGGGTACATCTGAAATCCTAATGGATATGACAGATAGAGATGACAAAAGACAAGTTCTGTTAAAGGGAATATACCAGGACGCTGCATGGCTGAGAGACCTGGTGGAGAACATTCTGTCACTTACCCGTCTCCAGGATGGAAAGATCTTGGTACACAAGGAAATGGAGGCAATGGAAGAGGTCATAGGAAGTGCTGTAGCCCATATAGAGAAAAGCTTCGAAGGTCGTCACATATCCGTTGAGACACCAGAGAGATTTAAACTTGTTCCTATGGATGCAAAGCTTATTGAACAGGTCATATATAATCTTTTGGACAATGCTGTGAAGCACACGAAGATAGATGAAGAGATAAAGATTACCCTGGAATACTCTTCGGAGTTTGCCGTCTGTTCCTGCATAGACGAAGGAGAAGGCTTGGAGGAAGAAGATATTCCGAATATCTTCAATCTCTTCTACACTTCCGCCACAAGAAGCTCCGATGCAAAGAAGGGCATAGGTCTTGGCTTGACCATCTGCAAGACTGTCATTCTGGCACATGGGGGAGAAATATATGGAGAGAACAGAAAAGACAGGAAGGGTGCCAGATTTGTCTTTACACTACCTTTGGGGGAATGAATATGGAGAGAATATTGGTTGTAGAAGATGACGTACAGATCCAGAACTTTATGATCTATACCCTTGAAAACTCAGGTTTCCAGGAGGAAGGTGCCCTAAACGGGAAGGACGCCCTCTCCTCTTTCTGTATGAAGGGTGCGGACCTGATCCTCTTGGATCTGGGTTTACCTGATATGGACGGCATGGATATCCTTAGAAAAATAAGAAACACCAGTGAGGTTCCAATAATAATAGTATCGGCAAGGGACCAGGACAAAGAGAAGGCCCTGGCCTTGGACGAAGGTGCCGACGACTACCTTACAAAACCCTTTTCAGCCACAGAGCTCATGGCCAGGATTAGAGTTGCCCTCCGCCACTATAAGCGTATGACCACAAAAGGCGACAAGGAAGAAGATGACCTTGTGTATGAATACGGCGATTTGAAAATAGACAACAGGGCACATGTCGCCTCCAAGAAAGGAGAAGAGATACATCTCACTCCCCTTGAATACCAACTGCTTCTCCTGTTTATCAAAAACCCGGGAAAAGTTCTTACCTATAGGACCATACTTAGGACTATCTGGGGGGAAGGCTACGGTGAAGACACCCAGGTGCTACGTTCCGTCATGGCTTCAACGAGAAGAAAAATAGAAGAAAATCCGGCCAAGCCCCAATACATTGAAACGGAAATAGGAGTTGGCTATAGACTGAAGGAGTTGTAATCACAAGAAAATTGCAAAGATTGCTTTTCTCACAGCTTTCTCACATCCACAAAAATAATCTTATAACATTCAAACAAGGATTGTGCTGCCACTTACGCACATCTTATGGTGAATACATTATCCTCCTTCTTGTTACGGAGGATTTTATTTTGAGCATAGAAGATAAATGCAGAGCACTACTAGGGGAAGATAAATTCCAGG
>JALFRH010000100.1 GCA_022785155.1 Spirochaetales bacterium | reverse complement strand
GTGGTCTATGGAATCAAAGAGCATGGGTGTCCGCCTCCTTTATCTCGATTTTCCTTCTTATTTCTTCTATCTCTTCCTTCTCCACTCTCCCCACTTCCCTATGTAGGGCGTTGCTGCTTCCAAAGGAAATGGCAAGGGATAGAGTGTCTATAAGGGGTAGGGGGCAGTAGAGGCCATAGGCAAAGCCAGCGAGAGTGGAGTCTCCGCTTCCGATGGTGGAGACTACGTTTATCTTAGGCACTCTTATTTCATACTCCCTCTCTCTTCCCACAAAATATGCTCCCTCTCCGCCACGGGTGACCAGGACATTCTCCGCCCCCTTCTCCAGGAGTTTTCTTGATAGAAGAGAGATGGAAGAGGTGTAATCATCAAAGAACTCCCTTATCTCGTTCTCATTGGGCTTAATAAGGTAGTATTTACCTGGAAGGGAAGACTTGAGAAGACTTCCTCCTGTATCCAACAGGACGGAGGCTCCCTTTTTATCTGCTATTCTCGATATTTTGAGATACGCATTCTTGTCCATACCTTCGGGTAGGGAGCCCGATAAAATTACTATATCATTCTCTTTTATCCTCTCTTCCAATATAGAGTAAAGGGAGAAGGCTTTATCTTGGGATACAAAGGGGCCTTTCTCCTTTATCTCAGTCTCCCTCCCCATCTTTCTATCCATTATATTGATGGTGGTTCTTGTCTCCCCTTGGACTTCAATAAAGACCGAGAGGGCTTTCAGCCTCTCTGCCTCCCTCTTTATGATCTCTCCATTGCCTCCGGCAGTGAAGGCATAGAAAGAGAGGGGAGAGACGAAATCAGAGAGGACTCTGAGGATATTCATTCCCTTTCCTCCAGGGTAGCTTTCTCCTTGGTTCCCATGGTATTGGAAACCAGGAAGAAAGGAATCTATATAATACATACGGTCTATGGTGGGGTTAAGACAAAGGATATGGATCATATCTGGATTATATCCTAGGAAAAATAATTTTTGTCCAAAATAAAAAGTGCAGCATAAAGAAAGGTGCGTTATTATGGTAACAGAATCACAGAAGGATAATTTATATGGGGGAATCAAAGGAGTATGTATGAATTATCTGATAGTCGTGGCTCATTCAGGAGATGAGATCCTTGGCTGTGGCGGCACCATCCAAAAGCTTATAAAGAGTGGTGCAGGGGTATCTGTATGCGTTCTTGACGGGAAAAAGAGCTATGGGGAGAGGAAGGAGGAAGATACTCTTCCAGACCATAGAATGGTCCTTTCATCCATTGGTCTTAAGGTTGAGAATTTATGGACCTTGGATACGAAGAAAGAGACAGTGGCCTTTTCTTCCCTTGTATCCTTCATTGAAAAGTGTATGGTGGACAACGACATCGACTCCATAATCACCTATCATCCTGCCGTAGGGGACAGGGAGAGAAGGGAAACGGCCAGAGCAACCCAGAAGGCTTCACAGCTCTATAAGAGAAATAGGGATCTGAGACCCTTGGTGGCCCTTATGTATATGGAGTTCCCATCTGCAACCGATGTGACCCTGGACCCAACTGTAAGATGGTTTTCCCCAAACTTCTATGTAACTCTATCCAAGGACATGCTTGAAAAGAAGGAAAAGGCCATTACCCTTATGAATCGAAAAGACACCGTCACAAGTGCAGAAACCATAAGAGGCGTAGCCGCCATGCGCGGGGCCCAGTCCGGAAGTCTATACAGCGAAGCCTTTGAGAGTGTATATATTAGGGTATAGAGGAACATATGACGGAATTCTACGAACTCTGCAAAGAGGCTGAAGATATAGATTTTGAAACCAGGTGTGCAATTCTAAGGGGAAAGAGCGAAGAGCTCCTTCCTCTTCTATCTGAAAAATCAGTGGATGGAGAGAGTGGAGAAGACATCCTCTCCACCTTCCTCATCTCCGCCATGGCTGCAGACGGCAGGCTTTCCCAGGAGGAGTATGAGCTGCTTCATCCCCTCCTTTCATCCTTCTTGGGGGAGAAGATGAACTACAAGGATGCAAAGAAAGCCGTCGGGTTCATGAAGAAGGAAGCCAGGGAGATGAAGAAGATATCAGAAAAGATGATAGAGGTACTCTCTGAGTTCTCCGATGAGCTGAGAAAAGAGATTGTACTTGTAATTCTGATGATATGCGCCTCCGACGGAAAAGTATCGCTATCTGAAAAACTATGGATTCAGAAGCTCTTGTTTTGATTTTGAATAAGGAAATAATAAAAATACAATTTTTTGTATAAATCCCGATTGACCAAGTACTCACTTTTGTTTTTCCATAGAAATACACGCCCCCAAAGGGGAAATTATATGGAGAAAAATATGAGAAAAATTACTGTTTCCGATTATACCCTAAAAGAACTATGCACAAAGGATAGCTCTCAGCTGCTATTCAGGGAGAAACTATCTGTTGCACTCTCAATTTCCCGTTTTGGGGCCGATTGCATCGAGCTGCCACCTATAAAGAAGGCCAAGGAGGATAGTGTGGTCTATAAGACCATATCCGAATCTGTAAAGGGTGCCAGGATCCTTATTCCTGTGGGTGTGACGAAGGAGAGCATCAAGACTGCTGCAGAGTGCGTCAAGTCCGCCCTCCATCCAGTTTTGCAGGTCTCCCTTCCTGTTTCTACGGTACAGATGGAGTATTTGTACCGGATGAAGGGACCTAAGATGGTGGAGCTGATCAAGTCCTTGGTTTCCGAGTGTAGAGCCTACAGCGAAGAAGTGGAGTTCGAGGCTTTGGATGCAACGAGAGCTGAGATGCCTTTCCTCATTGAGTGCATCAAGGCTGCAGAAGAATCCGGTGCCACCTGTATCTCCGTCTCCGATGACAATGGTGAGATGATGGGTGACGAGATGGCGTCCTTCGTTTCTTCAGTGAAGAAAGAGACCAAGCTTCCTCTATCCATAAAGGTATCGGACAAGCTCTCCATGGGAGTCTCCGATGCTCTCTTTGCCTTGAAGGCAGGCGCCGACGGCATCAAGTGCAGTATTACAGGAAATGGGGCACTCTCTACAGATGACTTTGCCTCCGCCATCCGTGCAAAGGGAGACAAAATCGGTGTCAGATCTTCTTTGAAGTTCACTGAAATACATAGCGATATAGAGTCACTATTGAAGAGCATGCAGAAGAGCGTAAAGGAAGAAGGGGATTCTCTAATTGACGGCGCAGTCTTCCTGGATTCCACTTCCACACAGGAAGAAGTGTCGGAGGCTGTAAAGAGTTTGGGGTATGACCTTGAAAGCGAGGATGAGAAGAAAGTATATGACGCAGTAAAGAGGCTTACAGAGAAAAAGAGCAGCATCGGAGCCAAGGAGCTTGAGGCTGTGGTTGCTTCCTCGGCTATGCAGGTTCCCGCCACATACACTCTCAAAAGTTATGTTTCAACCATATCCAATATGGTCAACGCTGTTTCCAATATAATTCTTGAAGATGAAAACGGCACTCTCAGCGGCGTCGCCACAGGTGACGGTCCCATCGACAGCGCCTTCAAGGCCATTGAAACCTGCATCGGCCACCACTATGAGTTGGATGACTTCCAGATCCAGGCTGTGACAGAAGGAAAGGAAGCTTTGGGTTCAGCTCTTGTACGCCTTAGATCCGAGGGCCGCCTCTACAGTGGAAACGGTCTTTCTACAGATATCTGCGGAGCATCCATCAGAGCATATATCAACGCTCTCAATAAGATTGCCTTTGAGGAGGGCCGCAACAAATGAAGCTCTCATTCTCAACAAAAGATGTAAAGAAGCCATCATTCCTTTCCCTCTGCAGAATGGCCAGTGAATATGGCCTGGATGGCTTTGAAATTTATGATGCGCTGGAGGAGAGAAAGGAGCATAAGGACTCCGTTCTTCGTACCGACGGTCTCAGCGCCTCCAAGAGCAGGCTCTCTTCCCATTCTTTGGAAGTGGCCGCCCTTACTTATCCCATTGATCTTGATGATAAAATAGCCGATGAGAATACTCTCATCCAGTATATAGACATTGCTTCTGTATCAGGAATAGAGAATGTAATCGTATCCCTCTCTTCCTTGGTGGAGCCCAGTGTTCTCGTAGAGAAGTATAAGAGGGCTGCCGAGAAGGCTGTGAAGGAGGGGGTATCCATCCTCTTTGAAACCAAAGGCGTGTTATCGAAGACCAGCACCCTCCTTCCATATTTCTCCGCCTTCGCCTCCGCTTCCTTGGGAGCGGCGTGGAATACAAGGGAGACCTTCTTCTCCTCCTCGGAAAGCGCAGAAACAACGATAAAGACACTGGGTGCATATATCCGCTTTGTCAGGCTTGGAGATAGCGACGGAGAAAGAAGCGTTCTTATTGGGGAAGGAAAGCTTCCTGTATCCCAGTTCCTGGGTGCGTTGAAGTCTTTGAACTATGAAGGCTTTGTCAGTGTGGAGTGGAACGAAGAAGTCACTGACCCGGATATTGTCCTGACCCACTTCGTCTCCTTTATGGATAGAAAGGGGGGAGACAACTCAGGCTCTCTCACCCTCTATGAAAATAGAAGTAAGACAGGAACCTTCCCTTGGGAGAAGTATAAGACCATAGACGCTACATTCAGCGACGTATTGGATACTATGGTCTCCCTATATCCTGACCAGTATGCCTTCAAGTATACCACCCTGGATTACACCAGGACATACAGGGAGTTCAGAAGAGACGTAGATAGAACTGCAGCAGCCTTTATAGCCCTGGGAGTGAAGCCTGGCTACCACGTGGCCGTTTGGGCCACCAACGTACCCCAGTGGTTCATCTCCTTCTGGGCCGCAACCAAAATAGGAGCTGTTTTGGTTACAGTAAATACTGCTTACAAGATCCATGAAGTGGAGTACCTTTTAAGACAGTCTGATACCCATACCCTTGTTATGATAGAGAGCCTTAAAGATATTAACTATAAGGCCATCATAGAGGAGCTTTGCCCGGAGCTGAAGAGTATAAAGAAGGGGGATCCCCTTTACTCCGAGAGGCTTCCTTTCCTCAGGAATATCGTCACCTGCGATTTTGAAATGGACGGAGCCTTGGAGTGGAGTGAGATGCTGGAGAAGGGAAAGGAAGTCCCAATTGAAGAAGTGAAGAGAAGGGCGTCTCTGGTGAAGCCTGATGATGTGTGTAACATGCAGTATACATCAGGAACCACAGGCTTTCCCAAGGGGGTCATGCTTACCCACAGGAATATTGTCAACAATGGAAAGACCATTGGAGACAGAATGGATATGTCTACAGCTGATAGAATGATGATCCAGGTTCCTATGTTCCATTGCTTCGGCATGGTCCTTTCCATGACCAGCATGATGACCCATGGAGGAACCCTTTGTCCTATTCCATACTTCTCTCCCAAATCATCCCTTTCCTGTATAACAGAGGAAAAGATCACCTGCTTCAATGGTGTTCCTACCATGTTCGTGGCCATGTTCAGCCACTCGGATTTCCCGAAGACTGATTTCTCCCATATCAGAACAGGAATCATGGCGGGAGCAAACTGCCCTCCAGAGCTGATGAAGAGAGCCAGCGTGGAGATGAACATGAAGGAGATACTCTCTGTATATGGTCAGACAGAGGCTTCTCCCGGCTGTACTATGGGAGAGGTCAATGAGGACCTTGAACATAGGACGGAGACAGTAGGCAGCGCCTTCCCAGGTGTTGAGTGCAAGATAATCGACCCTGAGACCGGGGAAGACCTTCCTGATGGAGTGAACGGCGAGTTCGTTGCAAGGGGCTTCAATATTATGAAGGGATACTACAAGATGCCTGAAGCTACTGCCCAGACCATAGACAAAGACGGCTGGCTCCACACAGGTGATATTTGCTGCAGAACTCCTGATGGATACTATAAAGTCACCGGAAGACTAAAGGATATGATTATAAGAGGAGGAGAGAACCTGTATCCAAGGGAGATAGAAGAGTTCTATCTCACCAATCCTAAGATCAAGGATGTACAGGTTGTAGGCGTAAAGGATGATGTCTATGGAGAAGAGGCTTGTGCCTGGGTTATTCTCCACGAAGGAGAGACTTCAGATGAAAATGAGATGAAGGCTTATGGTCTGAAGAGCATGGCCCGTCATAAGGTCCCCAGATATTTCATCTTCACCAAGGACTTCCCTATGAACGCAGCGGGTAAGATTCTCAAGTATAAGATGAAAGACGAGTCTGAGAGCATACTTGGACTTAAGTGATAGTCTGGCCTCGAAGAGTTTTCCTCGGGGCCTTTTTTAATATCTATTTCCTTAAAAGTGGAATCGAGTATATTCTCAAATCATGGTCTTAAGCCACTGAAGAACCTTCTTTTTGTCTCCATCCTTGGTTTCAAGGGAGATCGTTCCATTGTAGCCAAGAGTCTTAAGAAGATTGAGGCCTTGGATAAGATAAGAATATTTTGTTGTGGCTTCCAGTTCTCTGTCCTTTCCTGCAATGTGGATATGGCGGATGGAAGGAAGACACTCCCTGAGAGTCTCCAGACTCTCTCCGTTGTTCTTCATATGAAATAGGTCTGCCATAAGAAGAAAACTATCGTCATTGAAGTATTTTACGGCCTCGTATCCATCTAGGAGTGTATTTATTATATTGCACTCTCCTCTGGTCAATGGCTCAACCAATACCTTGATGCCATATTCCTTTGCCTTTGGAATAATGGCCTTCTCGATTGCTTCGTATAGATTCTTCTTTCCCTCTTCCAGGGTAGTGGGGGAGGAGAAGGACCTTGCCTTCCCGCTACCAAAGATTATTTTCCCGATTGAGAGCCTGGAAGCGCGGGAGAAGGCTATGTCCAGATACTCCCGTACTTTTTCCAGATCCCTATTATTGTTCGACAGGGGGATGTAGGAAGGAAAAAGGTTGCATGCAACGGGAGCGGATGCCATTTTCTCCAAACGTGAAAACTCTTCTTCGCTCATTTCTGCAAATGACATTACAGGAAACTCAGGGTAGTCGTAGCCGGAGGCCTTGATATCCAGAATCATATCTTCCTCAATCTGCCAAAGAGGAACTGAAGCAAAGCCTGTACAGAATCCATATTCCATTTTTCATTCCTTTAAATATGGGGCACCCTACGATGCCCCCATAGTTAGATTTTTTGAAGGAGGTCCATAAACCTCTTGCCATATTCCACGAAGTTCTCGGTCCTGGCATCTTTACTTGCCTCGACGCTCTTATCATGGAAAACCACAGCCATGTGGGGCTCCATGGAATAATAGCCGTTGTAACCGCTATTTTCCAGGTCTGAGACAATGCGCATAACGTCTCCCTTTCCTTCTCCAGGGAAAGTGTAGTGCTCCTTCCCGTTTTCATCTTTCCAGCTGTCCTTGATATGGACATGGGCGATGTATGGCTTTACGGCGGAGTAGAACTCCCAGGAACTCTGATAAGAGTAGGGGTATGGAGTACGGACATCTACGTCGATAGGAGGGTTTCCTGTATCGAAGACAAGCTTCAGACCAGGTACTTTCTCCACCAGTTTCAGACTGTGCTCAAGGCTGAGGCCGCCATAGGTGAAGCAGTTTTCATGGACTGGAACAACTCCATATTCCTGGAACTTGTCCACCAGCCACCTAAGGCGCATGAAACGCTCTTCTTCCTTCTGGTCCTCCAAAACTCTTCCCTTTTCGTCAGTAAGGATACTGAAACTCATGATCCTTACAAACTTTGCACCAAGAAGCTTGGCCCTTACTGCAGTCTTTTCCACAAGAGCTTTGGTTTCTTCAAAGGGAGCGAGGATGGACTGTCCCCAGTTGGCTACGTTGGAGCCCAAGGAACAGACAGATACACCCTCAGATGAGAGTGTATCCAATACAAAGTGGAATTCTTCCTCGGAAAGGTCCACAATCTGCTTCTTGTCTACAGTCCTAAGCTCGATGTTGGACCAGCCAAGCCTCTTAAGGGCGGCACACTGTCCCAAGATTGAATCTTCAGCTTCGTCTGCAAAACCTGCAAGTCTATTTCTGTAGTCTTTCAAGGACACTTATACCTCCAGAGGAAGAGTAACCACTTTTCCGCCAAGTTTACTTGACTTGTAGATGGCCTCGATGATCTCCACTGCCTTTCTTGCTTCGTATCCATCCACAAGAGGCTTTCTCTTGTCTCTTACAGCAGCAGTAAAGTCCTCCAGTTCAAGCTTATGGCCTTCGTAACCGAGAGTGGAAGGATCTCCTGCGCCACCGTTCTGTGCGCTTTCCTTTCCAATGTACTTTCTTACGATTTCCTCATCCTCTGGTGTAGGATTCTTCATTTCCCAAACCTTGAGGCTTTCTTCTTCCATGACGATGGTGCCTTCGCTTCCACAGATTTCGATTCTCTTCAAGAAGCCTGGCCAAGCGCAGGTTGTTCCTTCGATGACGCCGAGAGCACCGTTTTCGAATCTGCATGTAGCAACTGCAGTGTCTTCGACTTCGATTCTCTCGTGGGCCAGGGTCTCGCATCTACCTGAGATTTCCTTGATAGGTCCCATGAACCAGGAAAGAAGGTCGATGGCATGGATGGACTGGTTCATAAGAGCCCCACCACCATCCAAAGCCCAGGTTCCTCTCCATTTTCCTGAGTCATAATACTCCTGGCTTCTGTACCACTTTACCTGAGCGTCTGCCATGGCAATGGTTCCAAGTCTTCCGGATTCGATCGTCTTCTTGATAAGTTGAGGAATCTCGAAGTATCTTGAGTGGAAGATACCTCCCAGAATTACACCCTTTTCCTCTGCAGCCTTGATTATCTGGTCGACTCTTTCAAGGGTGATTTCAATTGGTTTTTCCACAATTACGTTTTTGCCGGCATTGATTGCACCCAGTGCACCCTGAAGGTGAAGGCCTGATGGAGTTGCAACTGTCACAGCTTCAATATCGCTGTTGGCAAGAAACTCTTCAAAGTTGTCGTAGCCGATACATCCGAACTTCTCGCCGAATGCAGCGGCTCTTCCTGGAACCGGGTCGAAGCCTGCAATAAGCTTTGCTTCTGGGATTTCAGAGAGGGCCTTGGCATGGATTTCACTGATCATGCCGCAGCCGATGATTCCATATCCTACTGTCTTCATATTACTTGCTCTCCTTGGATTTCTTTATTCTTGCTCCAATCATTCTGAATACACCGATTTGTGAAAGGATCATGAAAACGAT
>JALFRH010000095.1 GCA_022785155.1 Spirochaetales bacterium | reverse complement strand
CTATTCCTCTTCCATGCCTTATGTCCTATATAATGCAGGGGGAGCAATATTCAACTTTCTTTCGTTCCTTCTTTTCCTTCTCTTTTTCTTCCTTTTCTACACTGTCCCCTTTTTGTCATCATTTCTTTTGATGTCAGCCTTCGTTTCCTTTGGTCTGGGGGCGATGAACATCGTTCCCCTTATATACGGAAACGACGGCTCCAATATACTGAATATCGGTAGAAGCAAGAAGGAAAAGGAATCATTCTGGGCTCAGATGAAGCTTGCCCAGTATCAGAGCAGGGGCATCAGGTTGAAAGATATGCCTGAAGGAATCTTTCCTGTGAAGGCAAAGAATGAGATAGAGGGCATAATGTCTGCTTCTGCATTTGTGTTCTATGAAAACAAGCTAATTGACGAAGGAGACTATGAAGGGGCTCTGGAGAAGGCCGAGGAGGCTCTCTCTTCTCCTCTTTTACCTCAAATATTGAGAGTGACAGTGAAGTGCGATGTTATTTATTTACTTCTGATACTTAAAAGGGACAAAAAGGAAATGGATGAAATAAAGGACAAAACCCTGATAAAACAGCTGAAGGCTATGAGAGGTCTGATCACTGTCATGAGGAGCGAGTACAGTTATGCCCTTCTTTACGAGAAGAATGAAAATAAAGCTGCCGAAATCAGAAAGGCTTTTGATTCCACAAGTGAAAAGTATCCATATGCTTCTGAGATAGAGAGCGAGAGGTATCTTATGGATAAGGCCCTCTCACTCTATCTCGAGGATTCAGCTACAAGGAAAATATAATTCCACAAAGGGCTGCAAAGCCTATGAATACTATAGGGTGGAGTTTCTTTGTGGGCTTGCACCATCTTGTGAAATATAGGATTACAAAAGCCAGTATTATGCTTTTGTAGTTTATCATCTCAAAAACTGTGGAGCCTGGAATTATGAATGTAAGCTCTGCTACAGATACTCCGGCCTCTGCTATCAAGGCCACGCTTGCAGCCCTGAGGCCGAAGAAGGCTGCGTCGACGAATTTATTGTTTCTGAACTTCTCAAGTATCTTTGAGATGATGATTATTATTATGATGCTTGGAGCAATAAGCCCAAGGGTGGCTATGATGCCACCTAATAGGCCTGCCGTCTCATACCCTACATATGTGGCGCAGTTTACTCCCATAGGCCCAGGAGTTGACTCGGAGACTGCAATCATATCCGTCAGCTGAGAAAGGGTGAACCACCCTGTCTTCAGAGCTATCTCCTTCATGAAGGGGATGGTTGCAAGGCCTCCCCCTACAGCAAATAGACCAGCTTTGAAAAACTCATAGAAAAGGGAAAGGTAGATCATCTTTTAATCTCTCCTTTCTTGTTTTTCAGAAAAGTGTTAATCACTATTCCAAGTACAGCAGATACAACTATGAGGAGTACTGTGGAAAGAGAAGTGAAGAGGGCTAAAAGGAAAATAAGAATGAAAACAAAAAGGGCGTAATAGTCTTTCACGGCTCCTTTGAAGAGCTTGACGACTGAATTGAATATCAGCACCACTACAGCGACCCTTATACCTGCAAAGGCATGCTTTACAATCTCCAGCTCTGAAAAGGTGGTCAATACTGTGGCGATAAGAGTAATTATGATCAGGGAAGGGAAGACCATGCCCAAGGATGCAACTATGCCTCCAATTATTCCTCTCTGCTTCGTGCCCACGAAAGTGGCTGTATTGATTGCGATGATGCCAGGTGTGCATTGGCCTATGGCATAATAGTCCGCCAGATCTTCCTCTGTAGACCAACCTTTATTCTCCACCAGCTCCCTTTGGAGTATCGGGAGCATTGCGTATCCTCCGCCAAAGGTCATGACTCCTATTTTGGCGAAAGTTATGAATAGATCGAATAACATAGATCCTCCAGCAGAATATTAATTAATGGAAGGATAAAATGAAAGAAGCTCAAGTACCTTTGGCCTTTAAATGGATGAATAAAGGTTTTTATCCCAGTGGAATGGAGGGACTTAAAGAAATGATGCAACAAAACGCAACATTTTTATTTACAAACTCTCTTTTCAAGATTAGCATATCCATAGTAGGGGAAGCCCTGAGACAAAAGAGAATAGATAAACGGAGGAAGTCTATGGATTACGCTGCAATTAAGAAGGCTGCAGAAGCATATGGTCCAGCAATGACCAAGTTTTTGAGGGATATGATCGCAATTCCATCTGAGAGCTGCGAAGAAAAGAATGTTGTATACAGAATCAAGGAAGAGATGGAGAAACTTGGTTATGACAAGGTGGAGATCGATGGACTTGGTAACGTTATCGGCTGGATGGGGGATGGAGACAAGATCATCGCCATCGATAGCCATATCGATACAGTGGGAATCGGAAACATCAACAACTGGGAAAAGGATCCATATGAAGGATACGAAACAGACAAGATAATCTATGGCCGTGGAGGCAGTGACCAGGAAGGCGGTATGGCTTCCGCCACTTATGGAGCAAAGATCATGAAGGATCTTGGTCTTATTCCAGAAGGATATAAGATCATGGTCGTAGGTTCCGTCCAGGAAGAAGACTGTGACGGTATGTGTTGGCAGTATATCTACAACGTCGACAAGATCGTTCCTGAGTTTGTCATTTCCACAGAGCCTACAGACGGCGGTATCTATCGTGGTCACAGAGGAAGAATGGAAATCAGAGTTGACGTCAAGGGCGTAAGCTGCCATGGTTCCGCTCCGGAGAGAGGAGACAATGCAATCTATAAGATGGCGGATATCCTCCAGGATGTTAGGGCCCTCAACGAAAACCCTGCAGATGATTCAGTGGAGATCAAGGGCTTGGTGAAGATGTTGGATCCAAAGTACAACCCTGACCACTACGAAGATGCAAGATTCCTTGGCCGTGGTACATGCACCACAAGCCAGATCTTCTATACATCACCTTCCCGCTGTGCCGTAGCCGACAGCTGTGCAATTTCCATCGATAGAAGAATGACAGCCGGTGAAACATACAAGAGCTGCTTGAAGGAAATCGAGGATCTTCCTTCTGTAAAGAAGTATGGCGACGATGTCAAAGTATCCATGTATTGGTATGATAGACCGTCTTGGACAGGAGAAGTCTACAAGACCGAGTGTTTCTTCCCGACTTGGATCAACAAGGAAACTGCACCCCACGTCCAGGCTCTCGTAGATGCACACCATGCTCTTTGGGGAGACACAAGACTTTGGGCTGATGATACGGCAAAGGCCAAGAGAGAGGGTAGACCTCTTACAGATAAGTGGACATTCTCCACAAACGGCGTATCCATTCAGGGTAGATATGGCATTCCTTGCGTAGGCTTCGGACCTGGAGCTGAAAGCCAGGCCCACGCTCCTAACGAAATCACATGGAAGCAGGACCTTGTAGTATGTGCCGCCCTCTATGCCGCTGTTCCAATGCTCTATAAGCCAGGGGACAAAGAGGAAAGTGCAACTTCCTTCCGCCAGGAACTTACAGGTAACGACATCAAATAAAAGCGGATATTGTTTGGGGGGATCGGAAACGGTCCCCTCTTCTATAGACGTTTTCCTTCTTTGGATTCATATTTAAAGAGAGGGTCAAG
Source organism: Spirochaetales bacterium (assembly GCA_022785155.1). Lineage (GTDB taxonomy): Bacteria > Spirochaetota > Spirochaetia > Sphaerochaetales > Sphaerochaetaceae > Ornithospirochaeta. The sequence goes on along the minus strand of JALFRH010000095.1, from coordinate 610 downwards.
ATGAATTTTACCGATATTATGAAGATAAAGGGTGCTTGGAACGAGTTTTCAAATAGTCATCCACAGTTCGTAAAGTTTCTCAACTATATGGCGGAGAATAAAATAGAAGAGGGTACCGTCTTCTCTGTTTCTGTAAAGAAGCCTGATAGCGACAAAGAGATAAAGACCAATCTTAGAGTGACCAAAAGTGATTTGGAGCTTGTGGAGACTTTGAAATCCATGGCAGGAAAGAAGTGATAATGGATATAGACGAACTTTGGGAGAGAATAACAGAGCTGAGTGGAAAGACTCTCAAAACATATTCGGGCCTTGATTTTGACTATACGGTAAAGGGCCATGAAATCTTCATTTCCCGAAAAAACAAATCCATTACCTACTCCAGTGTCAGTGACAACTCTCCCGCCTAAAGGCAGGGAGCTTCCTGAGTCGTATTCTCAAGAACTATTCCTGCTTCTTCGACGTTGGGCTTCTTAGGTGCGTTCGCACGGTCGTCCACCATGTTCGTCTCCACAGGCGTTGATTTCCCGCCGTCCACGGGTATTGTCATCATTTCGTACCCCTTCTTCTGTATGTTCACGCTGCCATTCCTGTCACGATCATGCACAACGTT
>JALFRH010000023.1 GCA_022785155.1 Spirochaetales bacterium | reverse complement strand
TACTTTTTCTATGTCTTCCTTTGATGTGCCCGGTGTGATTCTATCCACCATTGTGCAAGGGAAAGCAACGTTTTCTTTCAACCAATCCAGCATTTCAGGATATTTTTTCTCTGTAAACTGAAGAACGCACTTTTTGAGCATCTTTCCATTTTCAGGAACGTTGTCACAACTCATTACAGTAACAGGGAGATTATTTTTGTATCTGCTATATAAGGCTTTTGCCAAAACCCCCACAGCACTTTTGGGAGTTTCTGACGTATTGATGTCATGGGAGACCGAAGGATTATTCCAATCCAAGGTTCCTTCCTGATCCAAGTAGCAATACCCCTTTTCTGTAATTGTAAGGGTAATGAGCTTTGTTTCAGCAGAGCTTAATACCTCTTCGACTATCTCAGGATTTTTCGTTTGGTTTGCATATCCGATTATTGCACCATTAATTCTGAAATCACACTTTCCATCCGGTGAAAGCTGGGATAGAGAATACATGTAGTCCTGGCTCTCAAGAGAAGAGATGAAGCTCTCGTTAGATGGGACGATATCGATTTCGAAGACACCGCTGTCAGAAATTTTTGCATCAAGAAGTTTATCCATATAAGTCAAGAAGTGTGACCTATGGAAGTGTCCCAGTCCAATATGGACACACTCCCTTTTCAAACTCTCTCTATGGTAAGAAGGGACTTTAATTCCCATTTCTTTTAAAGCTTTTAAATTTTCGTTGTTTATTTTCATAGTCAATCCTCTATATTAGGTTTAATAAAACTATCGATCTTTTCTTTTCCAGGCATAGCAGGAATGGCACCTTTTTGAGTTGTGGTAAGGGAGCCTGCTGCGTTGCAGAATCTCATGATATCATCCCACGCCGAGGGCTGTAGGGAAAGAGTTTTTCCTGTAAGAATATCAAGTTTTAGAAGCGAATTCAAAAACGCTCCTACAAAAGCATCTCCCGCTCCTGTCGTGTCCACCACAGGAACTTTATATGCGTCATATTTTTTCTCATAATCGTCAGTTCTGATATAGGAACCATTTTCTCCCATGGTTACAATGACAATCTTTGGCCCCATACTCTTCAGGATTTCGGATCCTTTCCTAAGGTCAGATGTATCTGTAATCAATAAAAGCTCTTCGTCGCTGACTTTGAGAATGTCACACATTCCAACAGCCTTTGTTATTATTTCCTTCGCTTCCTCCCTGCATTTCCATAATAGAGGCCTGTAGTTTGGATCAAAGGAAATTGTGGAGCCATATTCTTTTGCCTTTTTCACTGCATATAGTGTTGCTGACAATGATGGCTCTGCTGTCATGGAGACTGAACCAAAGTGAAATATCTTGGTTCCCTTGAGAATGCTTTCGTCTATTTCTTTCTCTTCAAGCATTACGTCAGCTGTCCTGTCTCTGTAGAAAGAGAAAGAGCGGTCCCCCGTTTCAGAGAGGGAAACAAAGGCAAGGGTAGTATTTTGCTTTCTGGAGACAATAAGACCCTTGGTGTCTACACCTGCATTTTCTATGGCTTTCTTCAAAAAATGTCCAAAGGAATCATCTCCGACTTTTCCTATGAATGAAGTTTTGCTGCCAAGAATAGAAGCCATGGCCAATACATTGGCCGGAGCTCCCCCAGGATTCTGGCAATACAAAGGATTACCCATTTCGTTTCGTCCAGATGGAGCGAAATCTATTAACGCTTCTCCAATAGCCACTATATCGAACATAATCACTCCTAAAGTCTTTCCAACAATTCTACAGATTCTCCGTCTGGTCCCTTGATTTTGAAGAAAGAAACTCCGTTTTCCCAAAATGGAAGGGTTTCTATTCCATTCGTAAGTATTTCGAATCCATCTGCCAAAGCTTCTTTATACAAAGCCTCTACATCATCAATCAACAGTGAAAAGTGGTCCAAGGCCCCATTTTTTCCTGCAGTTTTTTCTTTCTCATATGTTTCGATTACAAAATTTCCAAGGGAGAGAAAAGCAACTTCTGCCTTTGTATTGGGATCATTTGTCCTCATAACTACAGAAAAACCCAGTTTTTCATAGAAAGATATTGTCCTCTCGATATTGCTTGATGGAATGCCAAGATGTTCAAAACCAAGAATATGTCTCTTATCCATATCACTCTCCTTCATTGTCTACATCGATTATTACCTTCATTGTGTCTTCTCTGTTTGCATCTATGTATTTATAGGCATCCAGATACTCTTTGAAGGCAAAGTGCCTGCTCATAAGAGGCTCCAGCCTTACCTTTCCTTCATCCACCAGTTTTATTGCCTCTACATAGTCCTTGTGGGTGTACATCATTGTAGTGTCCAGATCCAATTCATGATCATTCAATACAGCAAGATCTACATTTGCCATTGATGCAAAGACAGCAACAAGAACTATCTTGCTACCTTTCCTTGCATACTTAATTGCCTGTCCCATGGAAATATTGTTACCAGCGCAGTCGTAAATGACATCTGCCTTGTCTTTTCCGAAACACTCCACCATAGCGGCTCCAAAATCTGTTTGCAGTGTGTTGTAGGCGTAGTCGGCACCGCACTCCTTGGCTTTCTCCAGTCTTCCATCGGAAATATCGGTGATCATCACTTCCGCTCCCATGGCCCTACATGTCTGCATCAATAGAATGCCGATGGGTCCTGCTCCGATTACCACTACTTTCGCTTTTTCCAGCGAAGAGAAATGGTGGGCTGCATGGACTGTTACAGCCAGAGGCTCTATCATGGCTCCTTGATTGAATGTCATTGTGTCTGGGAGTTTTGTAACCTTTCTCCTATCCACGGCAAAATACTCGCTTGCTGTACCTGTTGTCTGGAAGCCCATAACCTTCAAGTCTTCGCATAGATTGTATTTTCCATGTCTGCAGGGATAGCACTCTCCACATACTACCTGAGGTTCGATTGTGACCTTATCGCCTATTTTAAGGTCTTCGATTCCCTCTCCCAAGGCTACAATCTCCCCTGATACCTCATGGCCTTGGGTGACAGGGTAGGATGTAAAAGGATGCTTTCCATGATATACGTGGATATCTGAGCCACAGATTCCAATTCTCTTTATTTTTACCAAGACTTCTCTGTCCTTGACTTCAGGTACCGGAATATCCCTAAACTCGATGACCCCGGGACTAGTCATAACTTGCTGCAACATGTTTCTCTCCTTTTTATCCCTTAAGTGCGAAGTATGTGGTGACTTTTATCTCTTTTTCTGATTCCACCACAAGCCTCAGCCATCCACCGAATTCCCTGATTTTGGAATAGTAAACTCCTTCTTCTTCAATTGATTCCTTTCTGCTCTCTGTGTCCGCCCAAATAATTCCATCGGGAGATATCTGGATCCTAAAGGATACTTTTGCATCTTTTTCCATGGAATGAATTCTTACAAAGGCAATGGCTTCTTCAGCCCAACCTGCCTCATATGGTTCAGATTCCAGTATGCCATTGAAAGTGGTGAGTCTATCCAGGACAACAGTGTAAAATTCTTTCATTTGGCTTCCTCCCATGAGTTGACGATTGAATCGACGTAAAGGAATACTCTTCTGGAGGTGTCGGATTCAATAAATAATACAGGATTCAGAATCCAGTCTATTCTAGGGTATCTGGGAACACTAGTGGCTTTGATGCCTCTAAGATCCCACTTTCTGCCTACGGATTCCAAAGAAACATATTCCTTTTTATCCAGATCCACAGTCAGGGCAAAGTAGTGCCAGTTGATTTTGTCAGGAGTTTCGTTATAGCAGAGTTTCTGGGTGCTGTCAGGAATATCATAGAAACCTGAACTGCCACCGTTTTCGTCTCTGGCTCCAAGCCATTGGCTATCTATGCCAGGTACAAGGGTTACCTTCTCTCCATTGTCTCCAGGAGCACTGTCACCTTCAAATCCCCAAGGTTTTGTACATTTTTCATCGACTTTATACAGTTGCCAATGTTGTTTCATCTTCCCATTGGCACTGTTGATGTATCTGGCGCCAAACATAGTGCGTGAATCATCTGTAGATGTATCCCAGAAGAATCCAACGGCACGTATTGCATCTTCTCCTATTCCAGGAATACTTTGTTCTGCTGTAAAGGCGTAGTACATTTCACACTTCAATAGCCCGCCTTTACCATGGGTGAGTCTCTTGATGGCCATACCTTCGCTGCCTTTTACAGGCCTTTCCTCCGCTCTTCCTGCAACTGGCCTTGTGGCCACCTTCATGGAGTATGTACCATGCATGGAGCCATGGGTGCCTGCATATGGGAAGGTGGCTGAAGACAGCATAGGAGGTCCCCAACATGTCCAATTCCTGAAGGAGTCGTAGTAGTCGAACTTATCCTGACGGAAGTTGGGCATCAAGTTCAGCCAACCATTGTATCCTTTATCGAAATCATCGGCAAAAATAATATTCTTTAATGGTTTATATCCATATAATTCCATGTTTTTCTCCTTAGATTGAGAATAAATCCACTCCTTTTTGTATCAAAACATCCTGTATTTCTTTTGCATCCAGAACACGAGGAAGGATATTCTTCTTAACACATAGGGCAGAGGCGATTCCAACTGCCTGTCCCATGGCCATACATATTGACATTACTCTATAGGATGCATGGGCTTTGTGTGTGCCTGATATACATCTTCCTGCAACCAAAAGGCCTTGGACGACTAAAGGGACGAAAGCCCTGTAAGGAATATCATAGGGTTTTGAATACTGGATCTTTGCTTCCGCCTGTCCAGCTCCATTTGGATTGTGGATATCTACAATAAACTCAGCTTTGTGTACGATAGCGTCCTGGAATCTTCTTCCTTCCGCTACGTCTTCAACCTTCATAACATATTCACCAACGATTCTTCTCGATTCCCTGACACCCATTGTGGTTCCACTGGAAGATACCTTACAGTTTTCATATCCAGGTAGGTGGGATTTACAGAAATCAGTGATAATCTTTATCTGATTCCTCAGTTCCACCTCTGCCTTGAATAGATCTTCGGTCTTAGTGCTGTCTATTCGATTCAACTGAGTGGTGTTTACTTGTCTTTCTCCAGGGGTAGAGGTGCGGTGGAGGCGTACGGCAGCCAGTGCTGGAGGCAGTTCCCCATTTTCCGCACACTCCTTGCAGTAGTCTAAAAATCGTTTTCCATTGAACTGGACTTCGTCTACATCGCCAATACAGACAATAGCCTTGTCTTCGTCAATTCCTGTCAAAGTAAATTCAAGGGTGACAGGTTGCATCAACCCGTCTTCTCTTCCCTTTTCCGTAGGTACACCTGAAAGAAAAGCTACGTCAGCATCTCCTGTACAGTCAATGACAATCTTTCCCATCACAGCAGAAAGACCTTCCTTCCCGCTGATTATGAGGCCTTTGATGGTGTCTCCATCCATTATTACATCTGAGACGGTATTCTGGAGATATACAGTGATGTTCTCCATGTTTACAAAATCTGCAAGGACTCTCTTGGCCCTTTCCATATCATGTGCAACACCGATTTCACCAATCATGTCGTTTTTGTCTACGCCGAGAAGAGAAACCACTTCATCCCTCATGGTTCCCTTTGAAACCATACCTAGAATTGGTCCCACGTGGCCTACGGAAAGATTACCCCCTACTACGCCATATCTTTCAATTAGGGCTACATCCACTCCTTCTCTTGCTGCAGCAACTGCAGCACATATTCCTGCAGGCCCTGAACCTGCTATAACTACATCGTGATTTCCGATTATTGGAATCGATTTTGAATATGATATGGAATTCATTTTACCTTCTTGTTGTAGGTAAGGCAGGTTGCCCTGCCTTACCAAAAAGAGTTTGATTACTGAGCGTCGATATAAGACTGAAGCTCTGCTCTAACTGCTTCGCCACCGTTATTCTTCCAGTCACTCATGTAAGTAGGAATGTCAGATACATTGCGCTTTCCTGCCATAACCTGGAGAACGAAATCGTTGAGGCTGTTAAGGAGAGTCGTGTTGTATTTTGCATAGTTTTCAGATGCAGGCATAAATGCAAATGGATTCTTTACAAATACTTCAGGTCTCTCTGCGTTTGTCTTAAGTGTAACGTTCTCGAAGGCAAGCCACTGTGCTGCGCTCTTTCTGATTCTTGACGGCCACTCGAACTTGAATTCTTCAGCGTCTGTTGCATCTATATAGTAGAAGGAGTTTCCTCTTTCATCAGCAAAGATAGGGTTGATAGGGGCAATCTGGCCTTCTTCGTCATAGTAGAAGTGTACTCCCTCTACTCCGATATTGATGAAGAGCTGATCCTGGATTTTGAGGTTGATCCAGTTGATTGCATCTGCTGCATTCTTGCTGTTCTTTAGGATTGCGGAAATCTTACCGATGTTAAGGCTTTCCTGGTATGTGCATACTCCGTCTTCACCTTCAAGTGGTCCGAGGAATCCGAAGTCGTCTTCTGTGAGACCCTGATTGCTCATAAGTGTAGGAATAGCAGCCTGAGCAAGGTTTCTGTCTCCACATGCTATGATTGCTCTACCGGAAGCAAACTTCTCTGTAACGGAAGCTGTTGTGTTTGCAGCCCAGTCTGGATCGAATAGACCTTCTGACGCACACTTTGCAAGGAAGGAGACAAGTTCGTCGAACTTTTCGCTTTCGCTCATGTAGTAGACCTTATTGTTTTCGTCAACCATCCAGTCGTTGCTGATTCCGAAAGCAGAAGAGATGATCTGTGGGAATACCAAGCTGTTGGAGCCGTTTGCAGCGTTCTTATATGGTCCTGCAAGAATGATGTATTCTTCACCATAGAATGCCTTGAGAGTCTTGAGCATGTTGTAGAAGCCTTCAAGTGTTGTTGGAACTTCATCAATTCCTGCCTTTCTCAAAAGGTCCATTCTGACGATCATGAAGTTGTTGACTTCTGTATCATATGGATACATATATGCAACACCATAGATGTTTCCTTTTTCATCAGAGAGGGCTTTCCATACATCTTGTGTGTTTCCCTTGAGAATGTCCTGTCCATAAGCATCCAAGAGGTCATTCAAAGGAAGAAGTGCGCCGTTAGCTACAAGTGTCCTCCACTGGTCTACGGAAAGGTTTACGATATCGTAGTCTTTTCCAGAAGCGACTTCCATCAAAAGCTTCTCGTCAGCATTCTGTGCTGGAAGAGCGTAATACTCCACTTTATAACCGGTGGACTCCTCTGTTACACCAACAATAATGTCGTTGTTGACATCGAAACCTACGTTGTAGCCAAGTCTCTTGAGAGTTACGTTACCAGGTCCCTTCAGTTCAGGAACTGTACTAGTGGTTGTTGTAGCTTCCTTTCCGCCACTTGCAAATAGGGAAAGAGCGCAAAGCATAACAACTAGAATTGTTAATCCTTTTTTCATTTGTTTTCTCCTTTTTTATTTCAATTTGTCATTGGATTTCTGTATTAACCCTTTACCGAACCGATAGTTATACCTTTGATCAGATACCTCTGGACAAATGGGTATATTGCAATGATAGGAATAATGGAAAGCGTTACTGCCGCTGCGGTTATTCCTTCGGATGTAATATTCTCCAAGGTCTTTCCTACATTGCTTCCGAAGGCGCCGCTATATAGGTTCTCCATCATTGCCTGGTTATTGTTTATGATGTCATATAAGTAGACCTGTAGAGTCCTCATGTTTGGGGAACTTGTATACATCATTGCGTGGAAATAGTTGTTCCAGTAGTTGACTCCATAGAGAAGTGAGACTGTTGCTATAATCGGTGTAGACATAGGCAGGACTATCCTAAACAGAACCTGTCCGTCTCCAGCTCCATCGATATATGCAGCTTCTTCAATGCTGTCAGGTAGTCCTTCGAAGTAGCTTTTTACTACGAACATATTGAACTGCACTATGGCAAATGGAAGTATGATGGCCCAATAGGTGTCAAGGATGCCCAAAGTGTTTACAACCATGTATGCAGGTACAATACCACCGAAAAACACCATGCTGATTACATACAGCATTACAAAGAACTTTCTTCCTCTGAAGGATGGCTTTGAAAGAGGGTAGGCAGTTGTAATGGTGGTGAACATACTGATGAATGTTCCCAGCACGGTTACAATCAAGGTGTTCTTCAGACATGTGAAGAATTCTGTTTTTGTAAGGATATACTTCACTGTCTCAAGCTGTGGACTCTTGGGCCAGAAGTATATCTCTCCAGCAGTGACTTTTGATCCATTGCTAATGGCTTTTGAGAAGATATTGAGGCATGGAACGATACAGATCAAGCCCAATATGGTCATTACAATATATGCCACAACTGTAAATACTTTTTCTGATTTGGATTTTGGGGTTCCTTTAAATCTCATTTTACTGCCTCCTTATCACCAGATACTTCTTCCAAGTGTCTTCTTGGATACTGCATTTGCTCCCACAATCAATATGAAGGAAACGACAGAGTTGAATAATCCAAGTGCCGTGGCTAAGGAGAAGTTGGCTTGACCGAGACCGATTCTATATACGTATGTCTGGATGACATCCGCAACGTCATAGACGGCAGGGTTGTAGAAGATAAGGATCTGTTCGAAGCCTGTGTCCAGAATGTGTCCTATCTTCAAAATGAAAAGAAGCACTATGGTAGGAAGGATTCCTGGAAGTGTAACACTGAATATTTGCTGCATCTTGCTGGCTCCATCGATTCTGGCTGCTTCATAGAGCGTCGTATCGATGCTGGTAATTGCAGCAAGATAAATTATTGTATTGTAGCCAGTTTCTTTCCAACCTTCAGTAAATACTAAAAGACCTCTGAACACGTTGGAGTTTGTAAAGAACTGTAGTCTCGTGCCTCCAAGTTTGGCGATAAAATTGTTTACCATTCCATAAGAACCGAGGATGGAGAAGAAGATACCGTAGATTACAACCCAAGAAAAAAAGTATGGGATATAAATGGCTGTTGTTACAGCTTTTTTGTATGTGGCTCTTCCAATTTCATTCAAGAGGATCGCTGCAATGATCGGAATCGGGAAGAGGAAGAGTATCTTCATGAAATTAATGATCAAAGTATTCTTGAATACAACTGAGAACTGGGAGGAATTGAAGAGGTTCTTGAACCATTTGAAACCTACCCAAGGAGACTTTGCAATAGCATCCATAGGGTTGTTTCCAGCAAAAATGTTGTAGTCTTTGAAGGCCATTTCAAGTCCATAGAGGGGCCAGAACTTATAGATGATCAAAAAGAATAAGCCTGGGATAAGCATCAGATACAGTGCTTTGTGTGTCTTGATGTAATTCCAAAGAGAATTCTTCTTGTTCTTTATTATCACTTCATTCCTCTTTTTCATATGTACCGCCTTTATTTAGAAAAACGTTTCGCTATTTTTTCGATAAAAACATAACTAAAAAAAATAGTAATTTATGTTATATCTATAAATAAGATTGGTTAAACGTTTCACTTTACATATAGTGTATCATGATTTTGTTAGGTGTCAAATTTTTATTTTTTAAATCTCAAATTTTGTTTTAGGTCAAAAAAAACCATTGATGATGGTTTGCATCAATGGCTTCCTGTAGATTTATTACCTTTATATCAATATCTGCCACGTCTATTTTGGCCAGGTCGTGAGAGGATGACAGCTGAAGAAAATGCCTTTAATATTAGGTTGTCCCTGATTTCCCTGTACTCCTCTTTGTCCCATAG
>JALFRH010000010.1 GCA_022785155.1 Spirochaetales bacterium | reverse complement strand
TGGGTATTGCATCCCTAAGCGGAGGTAACCAACAGAAAGTATTCCTTGCCAGATGGCTTAACACAGGAGCAGAGGTCCTTTTGTTCGATAACCCTACACAGGGTGTAGACGTAGGAGCCAAGAGTGAAATCTACAGACTGATCCTTGAGTTCGCAAAGCAGGGACAGACTGTAATAATAAACACTTTGGAAATACCTGAAGTACAGAAAGTTGCAGATAGATGCGTCGTGTTCTATGAAGGTGAAATCGCTGCGATTCTTGATCATAAAGACGTAACAGAACAGGTGGTCATGGCATATTCCACCGGAGCAAAGAGAGGTTAAGAAAATGGATAAATTGAAACTGAAAAACGGAATCGGAAAAGCCTGGTCCCAATACTCATTTATTATCGTCATGTTCATTGTGATGATAGTCTATGCCATAGCTATCAGTGCCAACGGCAACTCCTTCAAATGGAGCCACGTGGCTGCAATCCTTGGTTCTCAGAATACTTGTATTGTAGGAACCATGGCTCTTGGAATGGCCTTGGTCATTATTACAGGACAAATCGACCTATCCATCGGTTCCTCTTTGGTATTGACCACCAGTGCCACAATAGTCGCCTTCAATATGACCAACTCCATTCTTGTGATGATCCTTACTGCCATTATCGTGGGAGGATTGTGTGGTCTTATCAACGGCCTTTTGGTGGGCTTGGCCAAGATGCCTCCTTTTATCGTAACCCTTGGAACAATGTTGATCTATAGATCCCTTACTCTTTCCGTTGTAAGAACAATGGACTCTGCTATTACAGGATCCAACTCAAGCCAGTTTGCCATGCTGAGGACAAACAGCAAATATAACTTCTTGAGAATGCAGTTCGGAACAGGAAAACTTCAGATTGGAGGCTTCTCTATTCCTTATATCACCTTCGTGTTTTTATTGATGGTCATTCTATTTGTAATCATCAGCAAGAAGACAAAGTATGGAAAGAGTGTTTATGCTGTAGGTTCCAATGAGAAGAGTGCACACCTTTCTGGTATCAACACTACATTTGTCAAGATTTCTGTGTTTGTGATCACAGGCCTTCTTGTTGGTGTAGCATCCTTCCTTCAGGCTTGTAAGATTGGAAACATCACACCAGCTTCCTCTGGTCAGAGCTATGAAATGTATGCTATTGCAGCTGTAGTCTTGGGAGGAATAAACATGTCCGGTGGTAGAGGAAAGCTTCTTGGTGTCCTCTTCGGAGCCCTCTCTTATACAACTATCAACTTCATCATCGTCTCCATTCCTTCCCTCAGCGTCGATATCCAGGATACATTCCAGGGTTTGGTCCTTATCATCGTCATTCTTATTCAGACAGCTGGTCCTGTCATTAAGGAAAGCCTGCAGACAGCAAAGAGAAGAAGACTTGCCCAAAAAGAAGGTTAAGAGCGAATCGATATATACTCCTTTGGCCAGACTAATCATCTGGCCATTTTCAATGATTAATCAAGGGCTTTCGTCATCATTGGTTATGAAAACAGCTTCGGTGGAATTGATGAAACGAAAAGAAACAGACAGAGAATCTCCGGGCTTTCATTATAGAAAGGTACTCTTTGGAATCATATGGCATGGGATGGTTTTCCATACTAAGGGGAGTTTTGTTCTGCTCTACACCTTCAATACGGAGAATGAGTAATAGAAAGCTATTCATGGTGTAAGATCGCTTGGGAGTCGGATTTGTGCCTCCTCTGATAATAAGTAAGGATAAAATCGATATAGCAATAAAAGCTCTTGATGAGTCTATTGCCGAGTGTTCCAACTAAAGAATACCTTGATAATCAGCCGTATGGCATACAAAACACCTTTTTACGGCTGATTATCCATACTTTTTAGGACTTAATGGCCTTTCTATTTTTTCTTTGCCATACATTCCCCCGTTTCAGGGGGCGCATAGAATCATTTTTCTGAGTGATGGGCTGCATGAGCCTTTGCCCACTGGTCCAGAAGTTTATCAAGTAGGGAGCTCAATTCTTTCTGCTCCTCCTCAGTGAGGACAGAGAACATAGTGCCTTCGTCTTTTCCATGGGCACGCATCATCTGACTTTTGTGTTCTGCAATGGCGCTGGCTTTTGAAAGGGCTAGGACCAATGGATTCTTGCTTTCACTTTCAAAGAATCTTGGACCGCCGTGATGCTCGGCGTGGTGACCATGATGATGGTCTTTCCCCCTACCAAAACCACTGTCTCCAGGCTCATCCTGGTCAAAGAATCTTATGCCTCTTTCGCAGCTTAATGCTTCTTTTGGACAGTGCCTTGGACAGTTGGGGCAGTGAGTCAGCTCTTTGTTTTCATTTGGCATATGTACCTCTCCTTTTATTTGATGGATTATCAGGAAGAAAGTATATTCCTGAAAAATGTGGAATCCTTGTGTAAATAAGGAGAATGCATGTTTTTAATGAAAAGAGCATCGGTAAGAAGGAAAAATGAGAGCCGTTTATACTGCCGACTTTCGAGAAAACATAAAGCATTATCTTTGTTTATTCGTGGCTTTTTTTAGAAAACAAAAGTCATTATTTTGATTAAACAGATTGAGCGAAACCTGTTCCCAATAAGTGGCTTTTATCATTGAAGAAGAATCTGTACTCAACGCTGAAGACTAGAGCAAAGTCTTCAGTCAAAAGATTTTATAATAATTCTTGTAATCAATTTTCAATCAACATATTCTTTTCTTGGATATCCAAAAGGGAAGTATATGTGAAAGTGGAAGAAGGATTAATGAATAAAGAAGAGTTACATGGACTAATAGAGAAGCGACAAGTCAATGTATGTCAGATTTGTGCATATAAAAACAATCAAAAAGTGTATTCCGACTCTTGGAACAACTACAAAGAAGATGATAGTGCCCATATAATGTCAGTTACAAAAAGCATCATGGCCTTATTGATTGGAATAGCAGTGGATAAAGGGAAAATCAAAAGTATCGATGATAAAGTTTTGGATTATTTTCCAGACTACAAGGTCAAAAGAGGCGAGAAGACAATTTATGATGTGACAATAAAGCATTTGTTGACAATGAGAGCGCCATATAAATGTAAAGGCGATCCTTGGACCAAGGTTTGTTCCAGTGAAGACTGGACATATTCTTCCCTTGATTATCTTGGAGGAAGGAAAGGCCTTGTCGGAGAATTTAGATATCAGACTGTTTGCCTTCATATTCTCTCCGGGATATTGTACAGGGCCACTAAAATGAAGACTGTAGATTATGCCAATACTTACTTATTCCTTCCATTGGATATCCCAAAGCATGAAAGCTGTTGTTTGCAGACAGCAGAAGAATATAAAGAGTTTACAATCAGCAAGAAACCCAAGGGCAAAATATGGGTTTCTGATAGAGAAGGACTTGGAGCTTCCGGATATGGTCTTTGCCTTTCTGCAGAGGATATGGCCAAAATCGGATTGCTGTGTCTGAATAAAGGTTTTTACGGTGGAAAGAAAATAGTGTCATCTTGTTGGATTGAAGAGATGACAACACCCATGGCTGTTGAAAACAACCGCTATCAAGGATTGTATTATGGATATCTTTGGTGGATCGTGGATCAGAAAGCAAGGATCTACTTAGCCCTTGGTGACAGTGGCAATGTGATTTATGTTAATCAAGAAAAGAATGTGGTTGTAGCTGTATCCTCTTATTTTAAACCTGCTGTGGTGAATCGAATTGATTTCATCCAGGAATATATCGAACCTTTCTTGGAGAAGAAATAATCTGATCAAAACTTCATCCCAAAAAGGCATCATTATCAGTTGTTTTTTAGTTGATATAATTCCTTCATGGAATGTGTAGAAAAAGTGTGTTTAAAGACTAGAAACGATATAGGATGTATGCTTCTGTAGTCCCTTGGTGTTGACGTCGGTCCGCACCTCCCAGAGGAAACGATTTGCTATATCTTTCTGTTGATATCCACAAGTAAATGGTTTTGTTTCTCCAATAAAAAGAGCCATCAAAGATGAGCTATGATGACTCCTTATGTTCCTTTACATTGTTTTATCAGTCTACTTTTCCATCAACTCCAGATAGAGCTTTTCAGCCTTTTCAGCAAAAAGAGTGGATGAGAACTGGATACTGCTCTCCTTGGCGTTTTTCTTCATATTATTCCTCTCTTCTTCACTGGAATAAAGGAATGCATCCAGCTTTGAGATGAAGTCTTTCTCTCCTTCCCACTGCCAGCCGTTATATCCCTCTATCAACACATCCTCCAAAGCGGGATCCTTTCTGCAGAGGAGGGGAAGACTGGAAGCAAGGGCCTCTATGTATGTGAGCCCTTGGGTTTCGCTTGTGGATGCGTTGATGAAAACAGATCCAAGAGTATACCAGGAAGCGACTTCCTTTGGGTCCACCATGCCGGCAAAGACCACTTTGGGGGCCTTCAGGGATAGCTTTTCAGCTTCTTCCTCAAGTTCTTTTCTATATGGGCCGTCTCCTACGATGAGGAAAGAGATATCATTGCGGTTCTCTTTTGCCACATAGGACAATACTTCGGAGATATTCTTCTCCTTTCCAAGTCTTCCAACATAAATGAGGATTTTGTTGTTCTCTGGAATACCTAGCTTTGTGAGGGTATTCTTTCTCCATTCGTCACTTGTTTCCACCATGAAACGTGACATATCGATACCTGTGGGAATTACATCGATTCTTCCCTTGATGCCATATCCTCTCAATAACCTCTCCACTTTTTTGGTCGGAGCGATAAAAGTGGAGCACTTGTTTGCCTCCCACTTGGAGAAGAAGCGGACAAACTTCTTTCCTGTATTCAAGGCATAAGGTAGTACATATCCCACGTAGTCTTCATATACTGTGTGGTAAGTATGGACCAAAGGAATGGAAAGATGCTTGGATATTTTTTTGGCTACAAAGAATGTACTGAACTCGCATTGTGAGTGGACTACATCAGGTCCCCACTGGTAAACGGCCTTCAAAACCTTCTTTCCTGGGCTTGTCCTGATTCTAGCCCTATGATAAATGCGTTCTGCAGAAACACTTCCTATATAATAGGTGTTGTTTTCAATACAGCTATCTCTATTCATAGAGAGTGTCAACAACCTTACTTCATGGCCTCGTTTCTCAAGCTCCACCTTAAGGTTCTTCATACTAGTAACAACTCCGTTAACTGCTTCAAAATCCCAATCTGAAGTAATTAAAATCTTCATTATCATTAGCTCCTGGACTATATAAGGTAGGATAACCTGTGTTTTTTTCAAAATTATTATACTAAGTGCTATGTTTTCTTTCTATAAAAAATCAAAACAAGTGTACGGAAAGGTATTGCCGCTGTCTTAAAAAATGAGTGACTTTAAAATTAAGTTATGGCTTTTAAAGCTTGAGTGGAATTATAGAAAGGACTATCTAACTTTAGAATATCCTGATTATAGGACATGAGATAGCTTGTGGACACTGTGTAAGACGTTGCGGTACCGAAAGGTATTGGCCAATGCAGTAGTGGTTGAAGCAAGAATCCTCCTGCTTTAGCTGTGGGGAGTGTCAAGGAATTTTGATTGGAGTATGTAGAGTGTAAGCACTGCGATTATTCCAAGGTGATGAGGCTTAAGAAGATTTGAATTTGTCTGATTAATACTATTTCCCTCTAAATACGTATGGTTTTTAGTCAGTGTTATGGAGTATAATCCGATAAAGTATTTCTTTTTTGGTAAAAATAGTATTATAAATACACAAGGGAGGACTGTATCATGATTTACAGAAAAACTTACATGGATCAGATTATACCCTTTATTGATACACCTTTTGTAAAAATTCTGACTGGTGTCCGTCGTTGCGGTAAGTCAACCATAATGGAAATGATAAAGGGAGAACTTGTAAACAGGGGAATTCCCCCTGAAAGTATTATCTCCTATCGCTTTGACAGCCTGGAATATGAGAACATCGATACAGCCGGAAAGCTGTATCGGGAAATAGAGTCACGGATCTCAAAGAACAGTAAAGTCCATATTTTTCTTGATGAGGTCCAGGAAGTGAAGGATTGGGAAAAGGCAGTCAATTCCTTCCTGTCCGATTTTGGTGCTGATGTTTATGTGACGGGCTCCAATTCCCGTATGATGTCCTCCGAGATTTCAACCTATCTGACGGGAAGATATGTATCTTTCCGCATTTATCCGCTGTCATTTTCGGAATATCTTGATTTCAGAAAAAGTTATACGGAAGTGGATGATCATTACAGGGAATTCAGCCGCTATGTAAAAATGGGGGGATTCCCTGCTTTGCAGCTGCAGGAATATTCCCTTAGCTCTGTCTACACTGCTGTTAGGGATATCTATAACTCCACTATCTTTACAGATATCGTGAAAAGAAGCCAAATCCGAAAGGTTGACCAGCTGGAACGGGTCGTGAAGTATGTTTTCAGTAATGTCGGACAGACCTTTTCAGCCCTGACTCTGTCTAAGTATCTCAAAAGCCAGAATCGACAGATGGACCCGGAAACGGTATACAGTTACCTGAACAAACTGGAAAGTGCCTATATTCTTCATAGATGTCAACGCTATGATATCAAGGGTAAAGAGATACTCAAAACCCAGGAAAAATTCTATCTTGCTGATCCTGCATTTCGATTTAGTGTATTGGGTTACGATGAGAATGCCGTAGCAAGTATGCTGGAAAATATCATTTATCTGGAGTTGCGTCATCGTGGCTACGATGTGTATGTTGGCAAACTTGATACTGCAGAGATTGATTTTGTCGCCACAAGGCTGAATGAGAAGATTTATATCCAGATTGCACAACGGATCAGCAGTGAGGAAACGGAAAGACGGGAGTATGGAAATATGCTCTCTATAGCAGATAACTACCCGAAGTATGTACTGAGAA
This sequence comes from Spirochaetales bacterium, assembly GCA_022785155.1. Lineage (GTDB taxonomy): Bacteria > Spirochaetota > Spirochaetia > Sphaerochaetales > Sphaerochaetaceae > Ornithospirochaeta. Next base: position 3,113 of record JALFRH010000010.1, on the reverse strand, counting down.
CCGATGTATTTGAAGAAGGTAATCACGAGGGGATCAGGACGATGCATGTGGCAGATTTTCTGCTCAGTGAAGAATACTGAGATTTTTATTATCTCCCCTGATGCTCAGATAAGGAAGATATATCCGTGTATCAGTAATAGGCAGAAAACCTGCTTTGGGTTTCATGGGGAATAGAAACAGCGCAGTTCGGTTTCCACTGCGGTGCAGTCTTTCAGGAACGAAACGATAGCATTTACCGATAGATTGCCCTCCACACCATGATGAGCTGCTTCGTTCCTGCTATGAATCACTTCAGGTTAAGCCCATGGCTATTTACAATACCGCAAGAGTACTTGGTTTCGAGAGCGGATATATGCATGTCTGTATTAATAGAGTAAATACACAAAAATGTAGAATTCTACATTTTTAGTGATTATGTTTACGTTGTGTGATATGATGATAATCATCAAAGATGTAGAAATATACAGAAAAGGTGATTATATGATTCGCAGAGAAAAGTATCTTCAGCTTTTGATAGCAAACCGGGATAACGGTTTTCCAAAAATTATTACAGGAATAAGACGCTGTGGAAAATCTTTCTTGATGAAGGAGATATTCAGGGAGTATCTGTTATCAGATGGGATGAAGGAGGATGATATTCTTATCCTTGAGCTGGATGATGACAGGAACATCAGATATCGGGATCCACTCTATCTTGGAGAATATGTCAGGGAGTATTGTAAAGGTCGATCAAAATGTGTCGTATTTCTTGATGAGATTCAAATGGTCTATTCAATCGTCAATCCCAATCTGACAGAAGGTAAGCATGTTCTGGCAAAGAAAGGGGACTCTGAAATCGTATCTTTTGTGAACGTTGTTCTAGGCCTGTCCAGAGAAAAGAACATAGACCTATATGTTTCAGGTTCAAATTCTAGAATGCTGTCCTCTGACATCGTCACGGAATTCCGTGATAAGGCTGTCACCATTCAGGTTTTTCCTCTGTCGTTCTCTGAATTCTATGAATATGTTGGGGGCTCAAAGACAGAGGCCATCTATGAATACATGCAATATGGCGGCATGCCATTGGCTGTCCTGAAGAATAATCCTGGAAAGAAGGAGTACCTGAAAAGCCTTTTTGATACTACCTATTTCAGAGATATCGTGGAAAGGAATGGCCTGAGAAAGGGAGAGGCTCTTGATGAGCTTTGTAATATCCTTTCAGAAGGAACAGGGGCGCTGCTGAATGCGGAACGTATTGCAAATACTTACCGCAGTGTCAGACATGAAAATATCGACAAACAGACGGTTGAGAAGTATATCTGGTACTTTACTGATTCATTTCTTTTAAAGGAGGCCCGACGGTATGATCTGAAGGGGCGGTCTGAAATCGGTGCCTTGAGGAAATATTACTTTGCAGATACTGGTTTAAGGAATGCAAGGTTGAACTTCGCGTTCCCGGATGAAGGGCAGATGCTGGAAAACATTGTCTACAATGAACTTGTATACAATGGCTTTACTGTCAATGTCGGAACATTTGACAACATTGAAAAGAACAGGATGGGAACCTCTATAAGGAATACCTATGAGGTAGATTTCTTTGCGAGAAAAGGGAATCGGCAATACTATATCCAGGTCACGGATGACATTTCCAATGCACAGACAAGAACAAGAGAGTTAAGGCCGTATATCATGCTGAATGATCAGGTTCGAAAGATAATAGTCATCAATAAGCCTATTGGAGAGTGCCTTGATGAGAATGGATACACGATAATAGGAATTGCTGATTTCCTTTTGAGATTCATCAGGGAATAGAAGCTGGCCTGAAATGCTTCGACCTATATGATGTCATTGTCAGAGCCAGTCAAGAACCAATTACCTGATTTTTTCCTCTGATTGCTTAACGTTAAAGAGTGACCCCTTGTTTTCGTATCGTAAAATATTATGTAATGTGTCGAACTTGAGACTGTTTTTTGCTTGTCAGTTATTAATCCTGGATCATAGCCAGATACATATCCAGCCGCTATGTAAAAATGGGGGGATTCCCTGCTTTGCAGCTGCAGGAATATTCCCTTAGCTCTGTCTACACTGCTGTTCGGGATATCTATAACTCCACTATCATCAAATTCGTTTGCCGTTGATAGATTTTGATGAAACAATAAGGGAGTGCCTTGTAAATTGTCTTGCTCATGCAGATTACTCACAGGGTTATCCCTCAACAAAAATAGAAGTGTTTGATGGGTGGTTCCATTTTATAAATCCAGGAAAAATGCTGGTCTCAAAAGAACAGTTTGTGATAGGTGGAGACTCTCGTACTAGGAATGAAGTGATCATGAAATTGTTCCGTTTGCTTGGTGCATCGGAACGCCAAGGGTTTGGTGGACCATTAATATTTAAAACGGCAATACAGAATGATTTCCGCAGGCCAGAAATAGTCTCCGATCTTCAACGTACGGAATTAAAGGTTTGGAACATAGATTTGGCGGATTCCTATCCAGAATTGCCATATGAAGAAAAGCAGGTGTTGCGATTAATTGCAAAGAGTGCCCAAGGTATATCTATAAACAACATAAAGAAAAGTTTGGATATTTCAGATTACAAAGTCCGAAAATGTGTGGAGTCGTTATATGGAAGAAACTTGGTGCGAAAAGAGGGAAATGGGCCTTCAACTAGATATTTTGTTGGGTTTGAGAGCATTGAATTTCTGACACAGCTTCAAATTATGATGGATAGTTTGAAAAAGCATATGGAATAAAGATTCCTCATCTTTTGAATATCTTTTGGGTATCTTTTGAAAAACAGGGAAACAAAGGGAAATTCAACGTCCAGGACAAGAATTACAAGAGAAAATGCCCAAAAATATCTTTTGATTATCTTTTGAATGCATTGTTCTCAGTACTATCTGTTTTGAAATGGAAGAGAGTGATTTCGAGAAAGTAGATATCGAGAGTAGTAGGCACTCCCTGTTTTTAATACTTTTCTACTACTTTTGAGTGTCTAGATATGCCTTATCTTGCTCCGATTTGCCGTTCTTCCTAGATTTCCTCTCTTGTGGTAGAGTTTGCATAACTCTTCATAACGACGCAAATTGAGGTAAATCATGTCAGTAACCAAAGTCATCTTCGTCTGCCACGGCA
>JALFRH010000228.1 GCA_022785155.1 Spirochaetales bacterium | reverse complement strand
CCCTTTTTGTTAAGTGTTCCATACTTAATTCCTGTGCCACCTACATCAAACATTATATAGCGTTCCACATCGATGCCCTTTTGTTTTTGCCTTTATTTGATATAATGTTATAACATTATAATGTATTTTCAAGAAGATCTTTTAATCATAATTTTAGGCAGTGATTATACTGTCCACTGTCCAACCTATCTTTTTGGCTTGATCATAATCATTGTTAAGGTCAACTATTCCTAAATTATAGTTATATAGAGTCTTAACTAAACAAGAAAAGACTACACACTAATATCAATGACATCCCCTCTCCTTCTTTGGATTTATGGATTCACTTATTATAAACTGAAATCCACCACAGTTCACCTGACACCATGGATCTCAACGCTGAAAGATACTGGATGCATTCATCTATTGATTCAGCCATTTCAATGAATTCCTTATGATCATTTAGATTCTTCATTTTTATGTCCATTCGAAGGAGGTATACTTCCTGGTCTTTTATTTCATCCAAGATTAGTTCTTCAAAGGTACCATCCCATTCATAGGATAGAATACGTTCCAAGTTGTTCTTTAGTTTGGATATTACATGTAGTCTTCCTGACATATTCTCCAATTCAATCCCATCCTTGATGTCTTTTATCAAATCCTTTATGGTAGCGATACGTTTATCAAGATCTCTTAGCATTTCAGAATAGCTGTTGAATAAGCGGATGCTTTCTTTATTTTCAAGTGTCATAGGATGCCTCCCTATATAAAAGGTAGAGCAGAATCAAAATAAAGCGAAATCGACGACCAAAAGGTTGGATGTTATGGCGTAAAAAGAATTAGTGAATTATTTGATATTGGTAATAGGAATCACCAATAAACGATGTAACTTCAATCGACCCTCAAAATAAAAAAAGTCGGAACCATAGAGAGAACCGACACTTCCAAAAACGGGTTAACGCCAATATTAACCTTGAAAAGACTTATGCGGGCGGGCAGGATTGAACTGCCGACCCCATCCGTGTGAAGGATGTGCTCTCCCACTGAGCTACGCCCGCAAATGTATGAAAAGAGGATAGTCTAAACTACGGCCTTATTCAAGCCCTTAAATTATTGCTCTTTATTTTCAAATAAAGGCTCGTTTATAAAATCGCCTATCAGTTTATGTTTTCATCTGATATTAATAATCCTATTTAGGAATATATTTTTCAATATATTTATAAAATTACTCTTTATACAATAAAGTCTCTTCCAATTTCCATTCTCATCTTCCTTATACGAACTCAAAGTAACTCCACAGAAAACAATAGTGGTGGGTGCACTTATGATTAAATGGCAAGGCCTCTTGTCAGCTCCTCTATGAATCTAGCAGGAATTCTATACTTCATCTTCCACACTATTTCCATCGGTTTGTTTCCTCTGTGGCTTTCTATCTTCACGGGCCCCAGGAAGGTATAAGGAGGAGTCATATTATACATATCCACCTTTGATTCCCTTACAAACAACAACACATTGGACGATGAGTTGATATATCGTTTTCCAGATTCAGACTCAGTAGTCGTCTTGTTCTGGGACTCCCAATGGAATTTATAAGGATTTATGGCGTAGTTTTTGTACATTGTGGTGGGAGTATATAGTTTCTCTGTTTTCTTGAGAGTAACCAATAATATGTCGGTATTATATTCCCTGGAGTAATAGACTCCTTCCTGCATATTTGAAGGATCTTTGTGATTGAAGGCTGACAGAATCTGATTCCTGCTATAAGAGCAATACACATCCAAAGGCACTTCCCCTTCCATAGGAATTGAAACCTGTTCTATTCTCTTCAGCCTATAGTCCAACAACTCCTTGAACTCCTTCAGATAGTACTCATCGCTTCTTATGGCATCCAATACATCATATATACTGAATTCTTTTGCATTACTGTTGAAAACAGTGAAGAAGAACATCTTCAGCATTAGTTCTTCACTTTTGTTTTCAGCCTTTCTTAGGGGAGAAGACAACATGGAAAGAAGGAACTCCATCCATCTCTCTGAATCAACGAAGATCAAGTTTTTCAAGGCTGAATCCAAGTGGGAATCGATGGGCCTTCTTTCTCTCTTAATCAACATAGCTTCTTCCATAAGGGAAACGAAACTTCCGTTTTTGTAGAAGACCCTAGGATCCATGTTGTAATAGGAAAAGAAGTTTTCAACTGAAATAGGAGAGTCGGAATCGGCTTCAAAAAACCTTAGCTTCTCAATCAGTTTTCTCTTTGTGTTATGGAATCCCTTGATATTATCCAAGATAATCTCCATAGCCTCTTTCTCCATTTCTATATGGCACCCGGAAGGAAGGGACATGTAACCGTTTTTTATTTCGTTGATCAATCCTCTGTTCTTTTTGTTGAGAAGAGTCTTGAACTTGTTTTCAAAGGAATACTTCTTATTGCTCTGTCCAATGTAATCAAGGACAGTAAGGAACTCTTTATTTGGGCTGGTCCTCAATCCACGTCCAAGCTGCTGCAAAAACACTGTAGGAGACTCTGTAGGACGAAGAAACATAACTGTATCAATTTCAGGAATATCCACACCTTCGTTATAGAGGTCCACTGTAAAGATAAAGTTTATTTCTCCGTTTCTGATTCTATTCTTTGCACTATTTCTTTCCTCTTCGGAGCTTGAGCTGGACAAAGATAATGCCTTACACCCTTGGTCATTGAAGAAAGATGCCATGAATTCAGCGTGCTTGACAGAAACACAGAAGCCCAGGCACCTGATTTCAGAGGGCTCCGATACATATCTTTTGATTGAATCCAGAACTAGGCCTGCCCTTTTCTTGGCGACTTCCGTCTGAAGGACATATACATTTTCCAGTTCGCTTACTTCATACCCACCGCGGGACCAGGTCAGGCCCTCCAGATCAACTGTATCCCTTACACAGAAATAATGGAAAGGAACCAACAGTTGTCTTTCGATGGCTTCAGGAAGTCTTATTTCAGCAGCGATATGTCGGCCGTCGAAGTATTTCAATATATCTTTGCCATCCATTCTTTCAGGAGTAGCGGTAAGACCTAACAAAACCTTTGGCTTAAAATAATCAAGCACTTTCTGATAAGAATCAGATGCTGCATGATGGAACTCGTCGATAATGATGAAGTCAAAGTACGAAGGAGAGAAACGGGTATAGTTTTCCTTGTTGTCAAGTTTCTGGATTGTTGCAAAGAGACTTGCCCCCTCTTTAATGTCACTCTTATTTCCTGTATATAGTTCACCAAAGCATGGATCTTTAAGGACACCCTTGAAGCATGACAAACTCTGCCTCAGGATCTCTTCCCTATGGGCAACAAACAACAATCTGTGATTGTCTCTGTTTTCATTCTTAAATCTTCTGTAGTCAAAGGCCGATATTACAGTCTTTCCTGTACCTGTGGCCGCAACTATAAGGTTTCTGTAGTTATTAAGTATCTTACGTTCAACTTCCAGTTTATCCAGGATGGCTTCCTGGAAGGGATAAGGCTTTATGTCGAAGGAATAAGAGTCCATGGGCTTGTCTTTGTCTTTTCTTTTTTCAAAAGAAATGGCATCACATAACCTTTCATAATCCTCTTCCCTATACTCCTCGAACTCCTCAGAGTTCCAATAGGTTTCGAAGGTCTCCCTCATTCTGGCAAAAACATCTTTCTGGTCATGGGATGTGATCTTTACATTCCACTCCCTGCCGTCCGTTATGGCCTTTTTTGATAAGTTTGAGGAACCGATGTATGCTGTATTGAAGTCTGTATTTCTAATGAACATATAGGCTTTGGCATGAAGTGTCGTATGTTGTGTATCATAGGATATCTTCACCTCAGCATTGGGAAGCCCAGAGATTTCCTTTACAGCCCTAGGTTCAGTTGCACCCGTATATGTAGTGCAGACGACTCTGAGTTTTCCTCCTCTCTCTGCAAATTCATTAAGCTCCCTACGGATCATGGCTATACCGGAGACCCGGAGAAAAGAAACAAGCATATCGACCCTATCGGAGGAAAGTATTTCTTTCTTCAATTCGTCTACAAGTTTATACTCCGAATCTCCAGAGAAAAGCATACTTGTAACAAGGGAAGTATTTGGCCTCACCAGACGATTGGAACTGAATCTCTGATCCCTGATTTCTGTAAGGGCTTCCCCTTTGGGGTCTATGATTTTGGAATCAAAACCATAGTCTTTGAAAGAAGAAGCAAGGTGCCTGATGATTTCATTTGCAACCTCCACCTTATCTTCCACGTTTTCTTTGTCTTCAAGTACTTTTCTAACTACACTCTCGATATACTTACTGATCAAAATGGATGAATAATCCCCATCCATCCTCTCAGTGGTGGCCTTAAGGCCTGATAGAGAGGAAATATCGGATTTGACTTCGTCGTTTACTACTTGTTCATATATTCCTTTCTCCAATGCCATAAGTCACCCCTTGATGTTTTCCAGGATAATTCAACATAGGATCAAGGTCCAGATCAAATTTGACAAGTAAATATCGATGACAGAAGTTTCTCTACTATTATTTCAATGAATACCTTTCAGCCACAGCCTTGGCCACTTCAGTTCCATCTATTGCTGCACTGACTATGCCTCCAGCATATCCAGATCCTTCCCCTGCCGGATAAAGACCGGGAACAGCATTGAAGTCTTCCCTGATTATTCTAATAGGAGAGCTGGTTCTAGTTTCAGAAGCTATCATCACGGCCTCATTGGTTAGGAACTTTCCTCTTGTCATAGCGTTGAAGGCCATAAAGCCCTCTTTAAGGTAAGAGGAGACAATGGGGGGCAAAACTCCATAGAGATCGGATGAGACCAAGCCTGGAGCATATGTCGTCCCTGGAAGAGAAGATGAGAGCCTGTTGGAAACAAAATCAGCCATTCTCTGGGCAGGAGCCATAAACTTATCACGAAAAGAATTCCTTTCCAGTTCCTCAACCCAATCCAGAACTGAGAATATACCCTTGTCCGGTACATCTTCTCTTCTTATCTGCACCACCATTGCCGAATTGGCCTTGCTTCCAGAACGGGAAGAAGAGCTCATGCCGTTTACACTTAGATATCCATACTCTGTAGCTGTGGGGACTATGCTTCCTCCAGGACACATACAGAAAGAGTAGACTCCCCTTCCATTTACTTGGGTGACAAAAGAGTATGTTGCAGGAGGAAGATAATCTCCCCTTCCTTTAGGATTATGATACTGGATCTGATCGATAAGAGACTGAGGATGTTCCAGTCTTACTCCCACTGCAGTATCCTTGGCTTCAAGAGGCACTGAAGAAATGGAAAGGAACCTATATACATCCTTTGCACTATGGCCTGTAGCAAGGATAACAGGCCCCAAATACTCTTCTCCATTTCCACACTTTACACCAATGACACTTTCATCTTTCTTAATCAGGGATACTACTTTTGTGTTGAAGTGGACCTCACCCCCACTTTTTAGGATAGTATTTCTTATGTTTTCAATGACCGAGGGAAGTCTGTCCGTCCCTATATGGGGATGGGTTTCATATAGAATGGACTCGTCTGCTCCATGCTGGACCAATAGAGAGAGAACCTTTGGCACGTCTCCTCGTTTTACAGATCTGGTATAAAGCTTGCCGTCGCTGTATGCACCGGCTCCACCCTCTCCATATACATAGTTGGATTCTGTATCAAGCTCTCCCTTTGTGCACAAAAGGGCGCAGTCCCTCTTTCTCTCATGCACATCCTTTCCTCTCTCCAAGACAATGGGTCTCATGCCTTTCTCGATGAGGGTAAGAGCCGCAAAGAGACCTGCAGGCCCCATGCCCACCACAATGCATGAGGGAGATGAAGATACATCAGGAAAAGAAACAGGATTCCAGGTATTCTTGACTTCTTCCCCAACAAAGAGCCTTACCCTGAGATTAATCTTTATGTCGACTCGTCGTGCATCGATACTTTTTCTGAGTATCTTTACTCCCGTCACCTTGGTAAAGGAAAGGCCGCACTTGGATGCCGCTTTCTTTTTTATGGTTCTCTCTTCAAAAGCTTCTTGTGGCGTAAGGGTAAGGTCAATGTCTTTTATCATAAGTGGATTATCTCATTCCTCTGCCATTAGGACAATGACACCAAGCTCTCTTTTTACTATTATTAAGGCGTGAATATACTGAGTATTGAAAACCTGGAAAAGACTCTAAAAGACGAGCCTCTTTTTGAAAACGTAACTCTTGGACTTGAGAGTGGAGAAAAAGTCGGAATAGTCGGAAAAAACGGATGTGGGAAATCTACATTTCTCAAGACTATTTCAGGAGCCATCACCCCTGACGAGGGAAAGGTTTCCCTTAGAAGCGGCACCAACATGGTTATGTTGGAGCAGAATGTAGTATACCCCGAAGGCTGTACTGTCATGGAATATCTTTATCTCTCCAAAGATAAGAATATTGAAACCCTGAAGGAGTATCATGAGGCTCTGGAGAGAGGAGACGAAAAGGCTTATACATCTCTTGGGGAGAAGATAGAGAAAGACAATCTATGGGATATTGAGAGATCCTTTCTTGCCGCCATTACTGACATGGGGGAGGATTTTTCCTCAGATAGTCTTATGGAGTCCCTCTCAGGAGGAGAACAAAAGAAGGTGGCCATAGCCAGAGCCTTCGCCCTAAGGCCTGGATTATTGCTCTTGGATGAGCCTACAAACCATCTTGATATCAAGAGCGTCGAATATATCGAATCCTGGATCAAGGCAACTCCGATTTCAGTTATAATCGTCACCCATGACCGTCATATCCTGAATGAGTGCTGTTCCACTATTTGGGAACTGGACAGAAAGCACTTCTATAGGCATCCAGGTTCTTTCTCTCAGTATCTGGAGAGGAAAGAAGAAAGAATCGTCATGAATGAAAAGGAGCAGCAAAGGCTCCAGACCATCTTGAGACGAGAGCTGAAATGGCTTATGAGAGGGCCTCAAGCAAGAACAGGAAAAGACAAGAACAGAAAAGATAGAATAGAAGAGATGCAATCATCCTTGGAAAAAGTCAGGGATGACAAAATGACAGAGTTTTCTTCTCTGGAAAGAAGACTGGGGAAAAAGATTCTGGACCTAGAGGGAGTGTCCAAAAGCTATGATGGAAGAACTCTCTTCTCAGATTTCACCTTCTCTTTTACAAAAGGAATGAAAATAGGGCTTGTAGGCGACAATGGAAGCGGAAAGTCCACTCTTTTGGATATTATGGACGGAAGGACCCTTCCTGACAGTGGAACAGTAGAAAAGGGCGTAAATACTGTCATAGGATACTATGACCAGTTGGGAAGAAATCTGGAAAGCAAGAAAAGCGTACTAGAATATGCCTTGGACTATGGAGAGAGAGTAAGATACTCCAAGGGAGAGGATGTGACTACAGCCAGATTTTTGGAGATCTTCGGTTTCCCCTCATCTATCCATCGTACTCCCATAGAACTTCTTTCCGGAGGTGAAAGAAGAAGGCTATACCTTATTACTAGATTGATATCCAATCCAAACTTCCTTCTTTTGGACGAACCTACCAACGATATCGATATTGAGACAATGGAAAATCTTGAAGAGTATATATCTTCTTTTCCAGGCTGTGCTGTGATATCAAGCCACGACAGAACTTTCCTGGATTGTACAGTAGACATGCTTTTTGTAATTGAGGGAAAGAAGATCACTCTTTTTCCTGGCAACTATACCCAATGGAAAGAGGAAAAGGAGAGATTGGAAACTGAGAAGAAGGCTGTAGAGATAAATAAAGAGAAAGAAAGGACAGAACGTCACAACAGAGAGAAAAAGGGTCTGACTTATAAAGAGGAAAGGGAAAAAGAGGCTCTCGAGAAAGAAATCGAGGATATCGAGACCTTGATTGCAAAGCTGGAAGAATCTTTCTCCACTGCAGAAAAAACAGAGCTTGGAACTTTACAGGAAAGAACCAAGCTTTATGAAGAAAACAAAACCATATTGGATGAAAAAACGGAACGATGGCTTGAATTGGAGGAAAAATCCTCAAATTAAGCTTCATCTCCGTTTGAACTTTCATCAATATCCATAAGTTGGGCATTGGTCTTGCCTGGGATTACTCTTCTTATGAAAGGTAAAACACCAGAATAGGTCTTTGAGAATTCCTCTTCGCTCTCTTTGAGTGCTGCCTGCCAGGCAGGACCAAAACCTGGAGAGTTGATGGTAAGTCTATCTACGGCCTTCTGATAAACCTGCAATCTCTCTATCTCTTTTCTACCAGGCTTCTGGCTCATGGTCTGAAGAGATATCCTTAGATTCTCATTCTGAGTCTTAAGCTCTTCATTGGATCTTTTAAGCTTCTCCACTCCCTCACTCTCAATCTCCATACGGGAAGTAAGCATATCTTTGTACTTTCTTACTTCAACTTCTCCTTTGATCCTTGTGGAACGGACCTTAAAGAGATATATGATCCAAACTATGGCTGTAACACCTAAGCCAATTGCCAATCCTATAAAGAAATCATGCCAACTTGTCATAAAATACCTTCTTAATTAATGTACTCTATTTTTTATACAAAGGAAAGGAAGCCTTTCACTTCCCTTTATTCATATTTTTGATTATTATAGCTCTGTTGCCTGGGTGGTGGAATGGTAGACACTGGAGACTTAAAATCTTCTGGCCTCACGGCCGTAC
>JALFRH010000210.1 GCA_022785155.1 Spirochaetales bacterium | reverse complement strand
ATTCTTTTCGATTTAGATAGATGGCAATATCTTTTTGAAGATGCGATAGTTGGTATCATCATAGGGGGGACAGAAAACAGCGAACTCAATGGTCTCGAAGTTTTCTCTGAACTTCGCCACTTCCCTTTTCATGGCCTCTGCAACCACTTCTGGAGGATTTGAGAAAGCCCCGCAGCCAAAGGCCCCCAATACAAGGACTTCATTTTCTTTCCCTGCTGCAATCTCCAGTATTCTATGGATTCTTCTTTCCAAAAGAGAGAAAAGATCCTCCTTGGATATATCTACAATTCCACTACCCACTCCAGCGTTCATATAATTCCCTGGATTCTTTCTTAAGTTGGGGGCTGCGGAAGTTATGACATTGACATTAAACCATTTTTCTCTGTCCAAAAGAACCGGGTATGAAGTATCGGACTTGAAGACTACGACACCGGGAGTATATACAGCGTCATCATTATGGAGGGAATCATGGGCATCTCTATGGGGATAATAGAAGCTTTTCATAATTCTTCTTACATTATGGCAGGGATAAAGGGTAGAGACCCTACAAATAGCCTCTTCCTGGGCAGAGGAACCTTTGGTGACCCCTCCACCGGGGTTGGTGGCGGAAGCAAAGTTAAGTACACATACCCTCTTATTATTGTAAGCATAATAAGAAGCAGCCTCCATTGTACGCTTATTGCTTACAATTATCTCCGCCTTTTTTTCATAGACACATCCACCTTTAAAAATATAGTCCTTATCACCGGAAAAGAACTCCTCCTCCTTTGATGATTTATACACAGAATCCCTTAAGTAGGAATCTGAATTATAGAAAGCCACTGTATCTTCAAAAATCGCTCTATTCTCTTCCCGTCCCATAGGTCTCTCCCATATTAAATATATACTTTCTCAAAAGGTACCTTCATATGAAACATGTCCAACCGACATAAACGCCATTATTGGATGCCTCCATATAAAACAAAAAGGATAAACAATCAAAGAATCATTTCTTTTCTTGAAACTTCATGTATTCAACTCTTTTTCGTAGAGCTTATGAGTAAAGCAGGAGAAGGTTCCTTTATGGCAGGCTGGCCCATCAGGAAGAACCTCCACCACCAATGCGTCGTCATCGCAGTCACTGGTTATAGACACGATATGCTGAAAGTTACCACTGGTTTCCCCCTTAAGCCAAAGCTTTTTCCTGGAACGGGACCAGAAACAGGTAAGTCCTTTCTCCATGGATATGGTGAGGCTTTCCTTGGACATATAGGCGAGAGTAAGAACCTGCTTTGTATTGTGATCCACTACAATGGCAGGAATAAGACCTCTATCATCGAACTTCAGGTCATCAATTTTGACCATAATCAACCTCCCTTACAGGAATACCCCTTCTTTTCATTTCCTTTTTGAGATCAGTTATCTTCACTTCCCCATAGTGGAAGATGGAGGCGGCAAGGCCTGCGTCCACCTTGGGAAGAGTATTGAAGAGAGTGATGAAATCCTCTATCTTTCCTGCCCCGCCACTGGCGATTACAGGAACATCCACCCTCTCCGATACAGCGCGGAGCATCTCAATGTCGAAGCCCTTTTTGACGCCATCTGTGTCGATGCTGTTTAGAACCACTTCCCCAGCCCCGTTTTCCACACATTCAACTATCCACTCTATGGCCTCCATGCCTGTGTTTTCACGTCCACCCTTGGCAAAGACACGGTAGACGCCGTCTACTCTCTTGACGTCGGCGGATATGACTACGCACTGGCTTCCATACTTCAAGGCAGCTTCTTTTATCAAGCCCGGATTACGGATGGCCCCAGAGTTGACGCTGACTTTATCTGCTCCGCACTTCAGTACTCTGTCAAAGTCATCGATAGTGTTGATTCCCCCTCCAACGGTGAGAGGAATAAAGACCTTGGTGGCTGTCTCCTTGAGAATGTCTGTAAAGAGTTTACGGCCATCCGATGAGGCGGTGATATCATAGAAGACAAGCTCATCCGCCCCGGATCGCGAGTAATAATCAGCCAAGGCAACCGGGGATGATACATCCTTTAGTCCTTCAAAGTTCATGCCCTTCACTACTCTTCCGTCCTTTACATCAAGGCAAGGTATGATTCTTTTGGTCAACATTCCAAGGCCTCCAGAGCTTCTTTTAGTTTTATGGCCCCTGTATAGTAGGCCTTTCCAATAATTGCACCATATAGGCCCATGGACTTTAAGGCCAAAATATCCTCAATGGTGGAGACTCCACCGGAGGCTGTCACCTTCAAGGAAACTTCCTCCTTGATTCTTCCATATAGATCAAGGTTTGTTCCCTTCATGGCTCCGTCCCGGGAAATATCCGTTACGATGACCCC
>JALFRH010000205.1 GCA_022785155.1 Spirochaetales bacterium | reverse complement strand
CTCCTCTCCACGCTTCCTGAAGAAGATATCTTTATTATTGGCGGGGCCATGATGTATCACACAATGCTCCCTTATTGCAGTGAAGTATTGCTTACCAAAGTGGATGCAGATGGCGGAGCCGAGGCTTTCTTCGATAACCTTGATAGCCTTCCCTCCTGGAGGGAAGTGGCCTCCTCAGGGCCAATTGATGATAATGGTTATACTATCCGTTTCACGACTTATAGAAACTCTTCTCCCCTCCCTCTAAGATAGGTGGGGATTCTTGAAACAAAGAGTAATTAGATAGATCAAAGATGGAAAGGCCCCTATAGACGGATAAAGAATCCGGTATAGGGGTTTTGATATGAGGAATATAACCCTTTACTATATAAGTAATAATTATCTATATCCGATGAACATCGTTTGCTAGGCCATTTGGTTTAAACTGAAAATTCTTCTTTTCTTGTTCTATATAGGGGGTTATATTCTCAATCTGACTAAAGAAGATATAGATAAATGGTCATAGTATCTGGTTTCTTGTTTCTCTCCATACCAAAAGAGTGGCTTTAAATATGAAAGGATGGAGAAAGGGAAGGGGGCAGACTTCCTTTGGCCTTGTATAATTTTCACAAATGTCAGAGTATTTCGCTATGGAAACGAGAAAGGGAGATTTTTCAAAGGGCAGCGTACCCGTGCATATGTTAAGTATTGCAGCCCCCATATTCTTGGCTGAGCTGGTCAACGTTACATATAACATTGTAGACAGAATGTTTATAGGACATATTCCAGGCGAAGGCACCCTTGCTCTCTCAGGGGTGGGTGTTGCCTTCCCCCTAATTTCCTTTATCAGCGCCTTTGCAGGCTTTGTCTCATCCGGGGGAGCTCCTCTTTTTTCCATAACAAGAGGGGAGGGTGATGATAAAAAAGCCTCCGATATCCTGGAGACATCCATTTCCTTTCTCCTTCTTGTATCCCTTTTTCTGATGGTCCTCTTGTTCTCCTTTATGAACATAGTGCTGATGGTGATGGGGGCGGATGAATCCACCTTTTCCTTTGCCAAGAGCTACTTCTCCATTTATCTCTTGGGCACACCCTTTGTCCTGATCTCTTTGGGAGCCAATCCCTTCATAACGGCCCAAGGCCACGCTGTAGTGGGAATGGCTACAGTCATGATAGGGGCCTTGGTGAATATAATACTGGACCCCATCTTCATCTTCTTATTGGGAATGGGAGTGAAGGGAGCTGCAGCGGCGACTGTAATAAGCCAAGGCTGCTCAGCTCTATGGGTGTTATTGTTCCTTATAAGGGGAGAAGAGATAAAACTAAGAAGACTGAGGGTGGTACCCTCACTCCTATCAAAAATACTGAAGTTGGGAGTAAGCGGCTTCTGTTTCAAGGTGACCAACAGCCTTACCCAAGGCATTGCAAATATGACGCTCCGTGCCTATGGCGGGGCCTCCGGTGCCTTATATATAGGAGCCATGAGCATTATCAACAGCATGAGGGAAGTGGTGGCCTTGCCTATTTCTGCCATCTCTTCCTCTTCTCAGCCTGTCATGGGATACAACTATGGGGCGAAGCTGAATAAGAGAGTGGTCAAAACCATCAGGAGCCTTGTGGTCATGTGTATAACCTATGGCATGGCAGCCTGGGCTATGGTCATGGTTCTGCCTCATGTCTTCATTTCCATCTTCACCCCGGACGAGAATCTTATTGGTCTTACAGTACCTCTTATGCGCATATACTTCTCATGCTTCTTCTGCATGAGTTTCCAAAACTCAGGGCAGAATACCTTCGTCGCCCTTAACTGCCCGAGAAGAGCAGTATTCTTCTCTCTCTTCAGAAAGGTGGTGTTGGTGGTTCCTCTTACTCTGCTCTTTCCTCTCTTTCTGGGAGTGGAGGGAGTATTCTATGCAGAGGCCTTTTCCCAGGCGGTAGGTGGAACATTGTGCTGCCTTACAATGCTGATGACGGTATACAGAAAGGTGAGAAATACTCCTGACGGATTAAGGGCTGAAATATAATTGATGCTATTTAAAGCGGTCTAAATACTATATAGTGTAACCATGGAAAGAGCAGATAAAGATTTGGCGTTCATGCTCCGCTATGAAAACGTAGCATGGTATGACGAAGGTGAAGTCAGGGTCCTTGATAGAAGAGTATATCCTGCAAGAATAGAGTTTGTCGTATGTAAGAGTGTAGAGGAAGTGGCCGCAGCCATCAAGGATATGGTGACACAGTCCACAGGCCCATATACTCTGGCTCCCATGGGAATGGCCCTTGCTGCATGGAAATGCAGGAACATGGGGAGAGAGGACCAGGAGAAATACCTGAAGGAAGCCTCAAGGATCATCTCCACTTCCCGCCCAACCACCACCAAGAGAATGGCAATGCTTACAGAAGCCTGCATTCCTGTGGCTCTTGAGGCCCTTAGAGAGGGAAAGAGGGCTGATGAGGCAGTAAGAGACTATGTAGTGGAGATGAATAACCAGAGATACAACAGGGTAAGGAAGGCGGCGAAGTATCTTGTCGAGAAGTTTCCTCAGAACGGCACTGTAATGACCCAGTGCTACGCCGAGACAATTCTAGGCATGATGCTTCTTGAGTGCAGGGAAAGAGGGAATAACATTAAGCTCTTCTGCCCTGAAACAAGGCCTTACTTCCAGGGTGCCAGGTTTACATCCACCGTCTGTTCTGAAATGGGCTTCGACACCACCCTCATTACAGACAACATGCCTGCCTTTGTCATGGCGAAGGAGGGGGTTGATGTCTTTACCTGTGCTGCAGACGCCATAAGCGTAGATGGATATGTGTTCAATAAGGTGGGAACAAGCCAGATAGCAATATGTGCAAAGCACTTCGGAGTTCCTGTGTATGTATCGGGGGCACCTGATATAGGGCATCCTACTTGGGATACTGTAACAATAGAAATGAGGGATCCTAATTTCTCCCTCCAGGCCATGGGAGTAAGGACAGCCAAAGAAAACAGCGGGGTCAAGGGATACTATCCTGCCTTCGATATGACTCCTCCTTCCTTGATTACAGGTATTGTCACAAATAAGGGAATATTCAAGCCCGAAGAGCTTTCCCATTATTTCGATGATGGAAAGGAATACGAGCTTACTGTATAAGAGAGATAGCTCACCTCGAGGCCATTTAGGATTCGGGGTGATTGTTTTTTATAAGTATCAGAATAGGAATATACTTATGCCTTTCGATACACAATATGGGTTTATATAAAAAAGGGAAACATAGAGTAATCCATGTCTCCCGTTATTCAGACGTCTTCTTCCCTTTTATCCCTTCCATGTATCTTCTCGATTTTCTTTGTACACTTGAAGTAGAAATAAATGGAGAGCATGGTTCCTATGGTCCAGCCAATAGGCCAAGAGAGCCATATTCCTGTGGAGCCAAGGGCTGTAGAGGAGAG
>JALFRH010000194.1 GCA_022785155.1 Spirochaetales bacterium | reverse complement strand
CAGCTGAAGAAAACGACATGGAACTCTATTTCTTCCACTACACTGGATATGGAGAGAAAGAGTGCAGGGAGGCTCTCAAAGCGGCCATGGACTCATCTTCAGACTCTCTCTTGCTTACTCTTCCGGACTATAAGCCCTTGGTGGAAATGGTTGAGAAATCAGGTCTGCCCTTTGCTTCTGTAAACACAGGCCTTACAACAGACTCATCCCTTTTCTATTCAGGCCCCGACTACACACAGAAAGGAAGGATCAATGCAGGGCTCCTGGCCCTTACAGCCCTTGCCTTCACCCCAAGAATACTGGTCCTTAGGGGCAGCTGGGAAATGAAGGGGCACAGGGAGATTCTCATTGGCTTTGAAAATGCATTGAAAGAGAGGGGCATGAAATACTCCATCGCCTTTGATATAGACACTGAAGACAATGACGCTGTCTGTTTTTCCCGAACAAAAGAGGCTTTGGAAAAAGACAAGGAAATAAATACTGTCTTTATATCCACTGCAGGATACAAAGGAGCTTTGGATGCAATTGCAGAAAAGGATCTCTTTGTCTTCGCCTCCGACGAAACGCCTGAAGTATGCAGTGCCGTGGAAGAAGGAAGGATAAAATGGACAATCTCCCAGGAGCCCTTTCTCCAGGGATATCATAGTGTAAAGAAAATGTCTGAATACGTAGTCACAGGAGAAAAACCCTCTGATTTCGTATCCAGAAACGTGGTTAAGATAAAAGAAAACATTGGAGAAGAAGTATGCTGGTAGCAGGAATTGATGCAGGAACCCAATCTATCAAGGTATTGGTATATGACAGCATAGACAAAAAGGAAGTTGCTCATGCTTCCTGCCCATTGGACCTTATTTCCCGCCCGGACGGTTCCAGAGAACAGAAGGCCCAGTGGTACATTGATGCTGTAAAGAAGTGTTTTGATGACATAGACGGTGAAACAAAGACAAAGATCTCAGCCATCTCTGTTTCAGGTCAACAACATGGCTTTGTTCCAGTCAGTGAAGATGGATCTGTTCTCTGGAATGTAAAACTCTGGTGTGATACATCCACTTCTTTGGAGTGCAGGGAAATAGAGGACGCCTTCGGAGGAAGGGACAAAGTAAGGGATGAAGTTGGAAACCCAATTCTTCCAGGCTACACTGCATCCAAGATCCTTTGGCTCAAGAAGAATCATAGAGAAGAATATGAGAAGATGAAATACGTACTTCTCCCCCACGACTATATAAACTTCTTCCTTACAGGTAAAGTAGTCATGGAGAGAGGAGATGCCTCCGGCACGGGGCTGATGGATATAAGGAAAGGCGTTTGGCATGAAGGAATATGCTCCGTTATATCGAAGGACCTTATTCATAAAATGCTTCCAATAAGCCAGGATCTCGCTCCAATTGGAATTGTAAGAAAGGAAGTTGCAGCCCTGCTTGGCCTGAATGAAAGTGCTGTCGTGGCTCCTGGGGGCGGAGACAATATGATGAGCGCCATAGGAACAGGTGCGGTAAAGGATGGAGAAATGACCATAAGCCTCGGAACTTCAGGAACGCTCTTCGCCTCCTCTTACCGTCCTCTTATAGACGAGAAAGGAAGACTGGCGGCCTTCTCTTCCTCCCATGGAACTTATCTTCCCCTCCTCTGCACTATGAACTGCACAGTTGCTGAAGAAGTGCTCCGGTCGGAGATGGATCTTTCTGTAGAGGACTTTGTGAAAGAAGCCGAAAAGGCTCCCATTGGATCGGAAGGCCTTGTTTTTCTTCCATTCTTCAATGGAGAGAGAGTACCTGACTACCCCAAGGGAGAAGCTGTTCTCGGTGGCATGAATATGACCAACTACAAAAGGGAGAATATAGCCCGGTCCGCTCTTGAAGGAGTAAGCTTCGAGTTCCTCCTGGGCCTCGATGCCTTCAAAGAGCTGTCATTTGTACCCAGCGTAATATCTCTCACAGGGGGTGGCTCCAAGAGCCCATTTTGGAGACAGATGATTGCAGACGTAACAGGCGTTGAGACCAGATGCCCCAAATCCAGCGAAGCCGCCGCCTTCGGTGCCGCCCTACAGGCCCTTGCGGTTATGGAAAAGAGAAGTGTAGCGGATGTAGTTGAAGAACATTTGGAGTATGATGAAGAGAAGAAGGCAATTCCAAATGCCTCCAACCATGAAAAATACATTGAAGCATATTCAAAGTGGAAAAAATACTGTGACGCAGCAGCGCCAATCTTTAAATAAAGGAAGGAAAACATGAAAGTAATCAAGCTTGTCAACGGCGAATACAAATCAGAAATCCTTGACCAGGGAGCAATCCTATATTCTTACTCAGTTTCTGGCCACGACATTGTCCTGGGTTTTGAAAACATTGATGACAACATCCATTCAAACTCATTTTTCGGCCAAGTAGTAGGTCCTTTTGCAAATAGAATAAACAATGCCGTATACCACGATGAAAATGGAGACCATATTCTTGAGAAGAACAATGGAAAGAACCACCTTCACTCAGGTTCCAGAAACTATGGATTCCAGAAGTGGGATATAGTGGAGGAGACAGAGTCTTCCTGCACCCTTTCCCTTTTCTCCCCTGAAGGCTTCGGTTTCCCTGGAGACCAGAAAGTAGAAGTCAAATACTCTCTCTCCAGTGATGGTAGACTATCTCTCCAGTACAAAATCCAGGGAGACAAAGAATGCCCTGTAAACCCTACAAACCACGCTTTCTTCAACCTTGACGGCGAGGGAGACGTAAGGGACAGTGTAGTCACCATTCCTGCAGAGAGCTACCTGGAAGTCGACGATGGCCTTATTCCAACCAGTGTAACAAAAGTTGAAGGCACCGAATTCGATTTCAGAAAACCGACAGTCTTGGGCTCTCGCCGTAAAGGTGACTACGACCACTGTTTCGTTCTTGATGACGGCGCCACAATCAGAGTTGAAAACTCCGGATATGCTTTGGAAATGAAGACAAGCCTGCCTGGGGTGCAGTTCTATACATCAGGTCACCTCAACAGAAAGGAAAAGGGCAAAAAAGGAATGGCACTTGTTCCATACACAGGCTTCTGCCTTGAATCTGAATACTATCCAGACTTCCCTAACCGCCCTGATTTTCCTGGTTTTGTAGTGGGAAAAGGAAAGACATATGAAAGCTGGACAGAGTATAAACTCATAAAGAAGTAGTAGACTTTTACTTGGTGGGGCTGTTGTACGAATCATTTTGAAGAATAAGCAATGCCCCCAAACAGGCGGATGTAAGGTAGTAGCGAGCATCCGCCTTGTTTTTTTTACGTCCGACGTCAACTTCCAGCGGATTCATGTCAATGCACATCCAGCCTCCATGGAGGCTTTCATTCAAATACTTCCCATTGATGATGTCTGTTCTTTCAGCCCCCTATTAGGCGGGTTTCTTCTCATACCAATCCGGATCCTCCAGATTGTAATTGTAGCGTCTCTTTGCATAATGCTTGACGTTTAAAGCAAGCGCCATGAGGAGCCATTCCGCAGTCCCGTTTTCTCTTTACTATTCATTTTCCCTTTTTTATTTGCTCTTACTTATTCTTACTGGTGTCGTTCATAATGCGGCTCCAAAATGAGGATTTTGCCATACGGCAAAGAGTGGCAGAGAAGGGGGTCAGATAGCTTCTCTACTTTTGTATTTACTTGTAATACAATAAAATAAGTATTTTAAATCATCAGGATTTACTCAATGAAAAAATGGGGCGATGCACACCCTTTCTTTAAAGGTTTTTCGTGCAACAGCCCCATTATCATCGGAAGATATTCTTGTTCTTTCTGTATTCACTCCAGACATTCTCAAAGAAGTCGTCGTCTTCAGGAATGGGCCTGGGCTCTCGATACGAGAAGGAGACTTTTCCATTCTCATACCTGACTTCCTGTATAAGGGGATTTGTCTTCTCGTCTTCCAGAGTATAGACAAATCTTTGGTCCAGATTCCTCGGCTTGACTGAGCCATTTTCATCCGAGTAGAGGGAAGAGCCTCTGCTTTTACCTCCTCTTTCCAGGTAATCTATCATTGCAGAGAGATAGACTTTCTGGGTTATAAGGGCGTTTCTCAGCTGGAATAGATTCCATATTCTCCCTTGATTCTTAACACATATGGAGGAGAAGGAAGACAGATGATCATCCACTGTTTTGAGGGCTTTCTTCATAGACTCTTTATTGCGTAGAGCAGAGCCTGAAATGCTCATGATCTTTCTGACCTCTTCGTAGACTTCATCTCCATCGATATCCCCGATAAGGGAAGAAGAGACTATTTCCTCCATCTCTTTTACAGAAGAGGAGAGCCCGGAAGCATCCGGCTCCCAGCCACCTGTAGACTTGGAAAGAATCCAGGAAACAGCTCGCCTCGATCCGCACTGTCCTGCATTGAGGGCGGATCCTCCCGGGCGATATACGCCGTGGGAAGCTGCACACTCCCCCACAGGAAAGAGGCCCTTTATATTGGATTCCCACCAAGTGTTCATCAAGAGGCCCCCGTTATTGTGCTGGGCGCAAAGGCCTATCTCCAGATACTCCTTTTCCAAATCGACGCCTTTATCGAGATAGAAACTATAAGCCGGTTCATTAAGCTTTTTCAACCTTGATATAGGAGTGTCTCCAGTGGCTCCGGATGCCGACAAATAATCCCTCGCCTCCTTGGAGAGTTCCTCCCAAGGAATAGGGAGGAAATC
This sequence comes from Spirochaetales bacterium, assembly GCA_022785155.1. Lineage (GTDB taxonomy): Bacteria > Spirochaetota > Spirochaetia > Sphaerochaetales > Sphaerochaetaceae > Ornithospirochaeta. The sequence continues at coordinate 2,218 of JALFRH010000194.1, read as the reverse complement.
AGGGTTATGCATGAAATCAAGATAGACCTTCCTTCCCTTCTCAGCCTCCAGATAACAAAGGACGTCGACAATGGAGGACCCAGTCTCCAGCTTTCTTACGTCAAAAGGCCACTGATATCCCTTGAGAAATACTCTTGAGAGCATTTCCGGTCTGGAATACACATAATCAGAAAGGAAGTCATACTCTTTCCCCTCTTCATCTATAGATACAAATCTGGGAAGTACCTGCATGTACGAGCCGGATACATTCCATCTTGGGCATAGGGACGCCAGGCCATACTGCCACTCTGTAAGGTTTCTTCCCATGGCCCCTGCTTCCAAGGCTATTCCTGTGGCCCCGAATTGGCTCATAGGATAAACGGACAGAGAATATATTCCCGCAGGTCCTCCTGTAGCCAAAACAAGGTTTCTGCAAAGAACGGCCATGGTCTCTCCTGTCTTTCTATGGATAAAGACAGCTCCCTTCACTTCATTGTCCTTTACAAGGATCCTTACCAGCTGCAGGCCGTCAAGAATCTCAATTCCATCCTTTTCCACTTCCGCTTCCAGTCTCTCCGTCATGAAGCGTGAAGTGTAGGGCCCTGCCGATGTGGCCCTTCGATGAGGGTCATGGTCTGTTTTATATCCTATGTACTCGCCATACCGATTTGTAGGGAAAGGAACCCCCAAGTCCACAAGACGGAGGAAGGATGGAGAGGATAAGGACGCCTCCACTAAGGCTATATCACCATCGACGCACCTACCGCCAAAAAGATCACCTGCCAGATCCCTAACACTGTCTTTGTCAGACCCGGAAAGGGAGAGCTTGTAATAAGTCTGCTTATCTGAACCTGTGTTCCTGCTAGTTCCAGCCTTTATTCCTTCTGTCACCATCGCAATATCCCTGGCCCCACCTTTATAGAGAAGGTCTGCAGCGTTGAAGCCTGCGGCACCTGTACCTACAATAAGTGTCTCTACGGAATATGCTTTTGTTTCTGATATCTTATTATACTCTCTCATTACAGTCTCTTAATGTGGAAGCCACCGTCTACATCAATGTAATTTCCTGTGGTGTAGAGGAAATGGTCGTCAGCAAAAGCTGAAACGGCGGAGGCTATATCATCGGGTAGACCCCATCTGGCAATAGGGAATACTCCATCCTGGATAAGTTTGTCATATTTTGCTGTAACCACACTGGTCATATCCGTTGCTATGACACCTGGTCTTATTTCATGGACAAATATTCCTTCACCTGCCAAACGATCGGCGTATAGTTTGGTCAGCATGCTGACTCCAGCCTTAGATACGCAGTATTCACCTCGACTGGTGCTGCTTACTTCTGCAGAGCAGGAAGAGATATTGATGATAGTCCCTCTCTTTGTAAAGAGTTTTTCCTGCTTTAGCATTTCCTTCACCACAGCTTGGGTCAAAAACATATTGCCTTTGGTGTTGATGCCAATGACTCTGTCAAAGCTCTCTTCGCTCATTTCCAAGAGGTCGGCCCTCTTCAGCGGCGCAACGCCTGCGTTGTTTACCAGTACGTCTATTCTACCAAAGGCCTCCATAGTCTCTTTGACTATCCTTATTCTGTCTTCACTTACACCGATATTTCCTTGGATATATATCCAGTCGATACCTTCTTTTGTAAGAATATCCAAGTTGGCTTTGTTCTTCTCCTTGTCTCCTGTTGCAACAAGAGCGACTCTAAAGCCGTCCTTACCTAAGCGTTTTGCAATGGCAAACCCTATTCCTCTGCTGGCTCCTGTAACAAGAGCTGTTTTTCTAACCATAGAATCACCCCCTGAAGTTTGAAGGAAGGCTCTTCTTTTCTTCAAGCCATTCCTTATAAAAAGGCATAAATGTGGCGTTGTCCCTGATTACACAACCTGTAGGTTTATGCGCCCTTATCAGATCCCCGCACTTACCGCAGGTAAGGCACACCCTCTTGGGATCTATTCTTCCATTCTTTATTATTTCATTGGCAAAATCCGGGTCGGCGAAAGCCATTCTTCCGAATAAGAATCCATCCGCCATGCCTCTTTCCACAGCACCTGCACAATATAGATCGGAGTATTCCCTTAGATATGTTGGAGCTGAGCCATAGACTATCATGTCTGGCACTGTCTTCTTTATTTCCCCCACCCCATATATCATTCTGGCAAGGCCTTCAAAGGGATGCTCATCAGGCGGGTACTTTCCAGCATCGAAGGGCCTTGTTACATGGGTCGTGGCATAGGGG
>JALFRH010000174.1 GCA_022785155.1 Spirochaetales bacterium | reverse complement strand
GGACAGAGACGGAAGCGGTGGAGGCAAAGGGAGAGGAAGTCGTCCTCCCGGTCTCCAGCGAAGAAGAAAAAGAAGAGGCTGCAGTTGTCTCTCCTCTATCTTCTGTAGGTAAGCTGGTAAATTCCTTCTCCGTCTCTCTATCCGCAGTCCTGAAATATGATACCGGACTGACATCCGATATAAGGGCTACCTTTGACTATGCCTTTTCCTCTCAGCTAAGTATAGGTGTCACATCAGGGTATGAAATCAAGGGCTATATCCCAATGCTTCTTCGCTTAAGATATGATATTCCACAGGGGTATGGTTTATATACTTTTGTTGAGAGTGGCTGGAGATTTGGAATAAATGGAAACAAAGGAAGCTTCATTGTCGCTCCTGGAGTCGGATATGAACTGGAGGTTCTTGACGACTTCTATGTCTATGGAGAGTTTGATGTCCAGGCCTCCTTTGGAGAATCATTTAAGTTGATGCCAGGCCTTTCTATCGGTGGCAGATATAGTTTCTGACCCTCTTGCTTGAGGAGAAAAGTATGAGAAGTGATATTGAAATAGCTGATTCAGTCGAATTGTCTGAAATAAGGGAAATCGCAGGGAAAGCAGGTATCCAAGAAAAGTACGTGGAGAACTACGGAAGATACAAAGCAAAGATCGATCTTTCTTTTCTCTTCGATAACGGGGAAAAAAAAGACGGGAAACTGATTCTTGTTACAGCAATTACTCCCACTCCTCTTGGAGAAGGTAAGACAACCACTACAATTGGCCTTGGTGACGGCCTGAGGAGAATAGGGAAGAATGCTGTGCTTGCCCTTAGAGAACCCAGTATGGGGCCTGTCTTTGGAGTAAAAGGCGGGGCTACAGGGGGTGGCATGGCACAGGTTGCCCCAATGGCTGACATAAACCTCCATTTCAACGGCGATTTCCATGCCATAGAAGCTGCAAACAATCTTCTCTGTGCCATGGTGGATAACCACATATTCCAAGGTAATGAACTCTGTATAGATCCTTCTTCCATTACCATTCGCAGGGCAATGGATATGAACGACAGGGAGCTGAGACATATTGTCGTAGGTCTGGGAGCAAAGAATGGTGTGGTCAGGGAAGATGGCTTTGACATTACTGTAGCCAGTGAAGTCATGGCAGTCTTCTGCCTGTCCTCTTCCCTTATGGACCTGAAGAAGAGACTTGGGGAGATTATTGTTGGTTATACTTACGATGGTAAAGCTGTAAACGCAAAGGACTTGAAGGCTGAAGGCGCAATGACAGCTATACTGAAGGATGCTTTGAAACCAAATCTTGTCCAGACCCTTGAAGGGACACCTGCCTTTATTCATGGGGGTCCTTTTGCCAATATAGCCCATGGCTGCAACTCCGTGCTTGCGACGAAGATGGCCCTGAAGACAGGTGACTATGTTGTTACGGAAGCAGGCTTCGGAGCTGATTTGGGTGCAGAGAAGTTCTTTGACATCAAGTGTAGGACTGCCGGCTTAAATCCATCTGCCGTAGTTTTGGTTGCAACCGTCAGAGCCTTGAAGATGCATGGAGGCGTGAAAAAACAGGATCTTATTTTGCCTGACAGCCAAGCCGTTGCAAAGGGAGTGGTGAACCTTGTCAGACATATAAGGAATATAAAAGAAGTGTTTTCCGTTCCTCTCGTTGTGGCTTTAAACCACTTTGTCTCCGATACGGAAGAAGAGATAAGAGAAGTGGAGAAAGCCTGCTTAGGTGAAGGCGTGGAAATGATCATATCCAAGGCTTGGGAGAAGGGTGGAGAAGGAAGCCGGGAATTGGCTGAAAAGGTGGTGCAGCTATCCGAGGAATCTTCTCTTCTTACTTATGCCTATGACTTGGAAGATACCATCGAAGATAAGATAAAGAAGGTTGTGTCCAAAGTATATGGTGGTGTGAAGGTGACCTTTGCCCCTACTGTCAGGACAAAGATCAAGAAGGCTGTGGAAATCGGCATGGGTAATGCCCCTATTTGTATGGCAAAGACACAGTATTCATTCTCTGATGACCCCAAGAAGCTTGGTGCTCCTGAAGGTTTTACTCTTACTGTAAGAGATATAAGAATAAGTAAGGGCGCAGGTTTCATTGTAGTTTTGACAGGCGAGATTATGACTATGCCTGGTCTTCCAAAAGAGAGCCAAGCGGAGAAGATAGACGTTCTTGAAGACGGTAGAATAGTAGGCTTGATGTAATATGGTCAGAGATATTGTTAAGGATAGAGTATTTCTTTCCCAGCCTTCTATGGATTGTACTTTCCCATGTAGGGAGCTGTACGATGATTTGAAGGATACTCTGCTTTTTCATAAAAACCGCTCTTTGGGTATAGCCGCCAATATGATAGGTATCCAGAAAAGGGCTTTGGCCTTTTTTGATGGAGAAAACGTAAAAGTGATGTTCAATCCTTTGCTTGTTTCTGTTTCTGGTGAATACGAAACAAAGGAAGGATGTCTATCTCTGGAAGGTGAAAGAAAAACAAAGAGATATAATGAAATTGAAGTACTCTATTTCGATTGGAGGGGAAGGGAGAGGATGTCTACCTTCTTCTCTCTGGAAGCAGAAGTGATACAGCACGAAATAGACCATATGAATGGAATACTCATTTAGTATTTTCTTTTATTATAATCAAATAAGCATGATATGAGGCGTGTTTGCCCTCTTTGGAATTCTCCGAATCCCTTGAATTATCCTATCTTATTTCTTTTTGATAACACTAGTATTTCTGCTTTCTTCCGCTATGGAACATAACATGTTTAATTCTTTGAATTGTAGAAAAATAATCATAATACATGATGCTAATCCATGTTTCCAAAGCCAGGTGTCTTACTTGTAATCCCCTTTTGTGAATAATATGCTTATTTCCTTACACAATAAAAATATCCCCTTTTTTCAAAGGGGACAATGGAGAGGGAGGATCTTAAAGACCCATCTTTGCTTTCATCTTGGACCAGCTGTCCTTCAGTGTGACTGTTCTATTGAAGACCATGTGCTCAGGTGTGCTGTCTTTGGAGTCCACGCAGTAGTATCCATTTCTTACGAACTGGATATAATCACCAACCTTGGATTTCTTTCCTTCTTCTTCGATGACAGCATTATTGAGGACTACCAAAGAGTCTGGGTTGATGTCATCAAGATAGTTGCCGGTTGCCTGACCAGGGATTTCAGCCTTGAAGAGCTTGTCATACTGTCTGACTTCTGCCTTAAGGTTATACTTTGCACTTACCCAGTGGCTTGTTCCCTTGACCTTTCTTCCGTCAGGAGTTTCACCACCTCTACTTTCTTCATCGTATGTGCAGTGTACGGCGATGATGTTGCCGTCGCTATCCTTATCAATTGAGACAGCCTTGATATAGTAGGCACCCTTAAGTCTGATCTCATTTCCTGGATAGAGTCTGTGGTAACCCTTTACTGGAACTTCCATGAAGTCTTCCCTTTCTATATAAAGCTCTTTGGTGAAAGCCATAGAGTGCTTTCCAGACTGGGGATCTTCAGGGTTGTTATCTGATTCAAAGTATTCGACTTTGTCTTCAGGATAGTTGTCGATGATGATCTTGAGAGGATCGAGGACGGCCATCAATCTCTTAGCCCTCTTGTTCAGGTCTTCCCTTACACAGAATTCCATAAGGGAGAAATCCACCATACCTTCAACCTTTGCAACTCCGACTCTTGATACAAAGTCCTTCATTGCTTCCGGTGAGTATCCTCTTCTTCTTATACCGCTGACAGTAGGCATTCTCGGGTCATCCCAACCGGAGACAAAGTTATTGTTCACCAAGTAGAGAAGTCTTCTCTTACTCATGAGACAATATGTAATGTTAAGGCGGGCGAATTCGTACTGATGGGGAGTATGCTCTATGTTGTCGATGCTTGTAGCCCAATCATAAGCAGGCCTATGGTCTTCAAACTCAAGAGTACAAATGGAGTGTGTGATACCCTCGATGGCATCGGAG
>JALFRH010000078.1 GCA_022785155.1 Spirochaetales bacterium | reverse complement strand
CGAGGCTGACAACCAGCAGAAAACTCTTTTTAAGAAATTTCTGAGGAGTGTTGTTTCGCATCACACTCCTCTTTCCGTATGAGGTATAGATGGCAACTAAAACGGATAAGAAAAATGCAATTCGACAAGGTATTATAGATTCGGCAGTGATATGTATATCAAGTTTTATAATGAGAAGAGATACCAAATAAAATTAAAAGGCTTGCCTCCTCTTGAATTCAGAAAGCAAGTCTCATAATAATATTTATTGTCCAACTTCAGTGGTACACGTCAAAGCAAGGCGGTTCAATGTTTGTACAATAAAGAAATACAGATTCAGAGAGCCTTTATCCTGACTCTTATCGCCTCCAAGTCCTCCGAATAAGTGAAAGGAAGAAGAAGACCATAGTTCATCAGGAAGGAGCCATAGAATACTTTGTCTCCTAGTCTATAGAGAGTCTTGTTATCAAGACCCTTTAGTCTTACATAATGGTCCTTTGGGTTACCATGGGAAAGACGCCTTACAGCAATAAGCACTCCATCCTTCTTATCTTCAGAAATAGAGAGGCAGCAGCTGGCATCAGGAGTATTCAAGAGGCGATAGAAGTCTCCATCCTTTATGATAGGACAAAGCTCTTTGTACTCCTTGATTTCCCTCCTTATTTCCGCCTTCTCTTCTTCACTGAGCTTTGTAGGATCAAGCTCAAGGCCATAGGAACCGAGCATTGCTACGCTACTTCTTGTAAAGAGAGGCGTAACCCTCTTTGTCTGATGGTTTGGAACAGCAGACACATGGGAACCGAAGGATGATATGGGATAAATATATGAAGAACCGAACTCTATATCGATTCTCTCAATGGCATCTGTATCATCACTGAGCCAGGACTGAGGAGTATAATAGAGCATACCCAGATCAAAGCGACCTCCTCCACCGGAGCATCCTTCAATAAGAAGACTAGGGTGCTTATTACCCAAATATTCAAATATAGAATAGAGTCCCTTTATATAATCGTATTCAATACGACCGGGAAGAGTGACGGAAGAATGGAAATCGGTAATAAAGCGGTTATAGTCCCACTTCATGAAATCCAGGTTTCCACGGTTTATCAAATCATCAAGAGTATTCTTGATATACTCCACAACTTCCCTGTTGGATAAATCCAGAACCAACTGATGCCTACCCCTAGTAGGAGCCTTTCCAGGCACAGCAAGAGCCCACTCAGGGTGCTTTCTATAGAGATCACTGTCTTCGCTGACCATCTCCGGTTCCACCCAAAGCCCGAAACCTATACCAAGAGATTTGATCCTGGCGGAGAGTTCATCCAAACTCATACCCAGTTTATCTCTATTCTCAAACCAGTCACCCAGGGAAGAATAGTCATCATTTCTCTTACCGAACCACCCGTCATCCAACACAAAGAGGTCACAGCCCAGATTCTTGGCTTCTTTTGCTATGGAAATAAGCTTATCTCCATTGAAATCGAAGTATGTGGCCTCCCAGTTATTCAACAGAACAGGATTCTTCAACCCACCTGTCATCTTTCTTCTGATATAGTTTGTAACAAAGCGGTTGTTTTTTACCGAAAGGTCACCCAGTCCATTGGGAGAATAGGTCAAAAGAAGCTGTGGCAATACCAATTCCTGGTTCTTCAAATCATAACTGAAAAACTCGCTTCCTGCCCCCAAGCCGCATCTGACACTATCATATTGGTCTTTCTCTGCAAAGAAAGTAAAAGATCCGGACCAAAGAAGGGAAAGAAGCACAGCTTCCCCATGGTCTTCTGTGGTTTCGTGGGAACAGAGGATGAATGAGTTATTCATCTGATGGGATGTAGCTCCCCTGCGGGAAGAGAATGTAAGGGTTGAAGTGTCTATATGGGCCCTCTTCTTATTCCTCTCACTGCAATGTCTGCCATCAAACCAGATTACATCTTGGTCCATGGCTATGGTATCCATTGAGTACAGGGCCTTTTTGAGAGTTATCTTCTTATCTTTGGCAACAAGCTTCATTCCCCTTAATAGAGAGGAATCCTTGGCGGTATATGTAAGAATAAGCTCTGCTCCTGATAGATCTTCCTTCAGGGTAATCTCAAGTGACTCTCCGTCATCTATTCTTCCACATGGCAGGCCTTCCAATAAAGCGCCTCCCTTGTAGATTCTATGGCATAGATACCTGAAAGAAGCGGAGAGGGTTCCGTCTTCCTGCTCTATTATGATTCCAGGAGTCCTGAAGTCACCATCCCCCAAAACACTTACTTCCAGAGGAAGATAGTCATAGGAATATGACCTGTCCAAGCCCGCTTCATAGGGGACGGCAGAGAAACCTCTGTCCCTGAGGGAAAGGAGGGATGAAGCGTCTCCTTCAATGGGACTACCATAATATAGATGAAGAAGATGACCAAAGGCATCTTTCTTCATCTGGTAGGTAAAACTATCTGTGGTTATGGTAAACAGACCATCATTGTAAGTGATCATAGTATACCCACACCCTTCAGATAGAGGCTGAGAGCTTCATCGTACTCAGGAATGGCGCCTCTCTGTGTAACCACATAGTCTGCTACATGGGAGCCCACAAGAAGTGACTTCAAGAGGTCTCCTGTCTTTATGTAGGAAGCAAGGAATCCTGCAGAAAGGCTGTCTCCGGCTCCTACTGTATCCACAACAGGAACAGGGGAACATGGAACACGATACCACTTGTCCTTATAGCACATGGTGCCTTCCTTGCCCTTTGTAAGAAGAACAAGATCCAGGGAATACTTTTTATAGATCTCTTCTATGCCTTTGTATCCTCTCTCCTCTATGCCAAGGGCATCGAGGACAATATCTTCTTCCTCATCGTTAAGCTTCAGTATAGTGGCGGCTTCCACTCCTTCCCTGATGATATCATCGCTATAGAAGTGTTTCCTGATATTTACATCGAAGAAGCGATGGCGGGAAGAAACAGTGGAGAGAACCTCCTTAAGGGTATTTCTTGAAACCTGATTTCTCTGTGCAAGGGTTCCGAAGTATATTAGGCTTACCTTTTCAGGGAGATTTGAAAGAGGAATCTTATCCCAAGCTGCAGGATCATTGAACTCGTAGTCAGCATTCTTTCCATTGAGGGTGATCATTGCCTTTCCCGTCTCACAATCCAGTCTTGAAATACACTCTGTAGAGAGTCCCAGTCCTGTTATTTCTTCAATGGCCCTGTCTCCCAGCTCATCCTTTCCTACTGCAGAGAGAATCTCTCCCTTCAAACCCAACTTGGACATATGTCCAGCTACATTAAGCGGTGCCCCGCCAAGAGTAGCCTTATCTGGGAAAACATCAAAAAGTATCTCACCGAATGATAGAAAATCCATCTTTTCCTCCTTTACAACCTTGGCTTCCCAACTTCTTAAGACAGAAGAAGAGGAATCACTGTAGTTTGAAAGCACAGTCTTTCCCTTTATCTGAAACTCCCTTTCTTTTCCGCTCATATTTACGACAATTGTAAACTTCTCTTCTCCAAGTGTCCTTTCATAGACAAAGAGATCCTCATCCTCTTCCAAAAGAAGATGGAAGCTTCCATATATCAGCGTATCCTCAGTCCGTCTTAGGGCAATGAGTTTTTTATAGAAGTTGAGAATGGAATCAGGATCCTTTTTCTCTTCCTCCACATTTATCCTTTCATAGTCCTGATTCATGGATATCCAAGGTTCTGCAACTGAAAAACCGCCGTATAGGCTGCCATTCCAACAGAAAGGAGTCCTTGAATTATCACGGCTGGTGGCCCAGAGAAGCCTCAAGGCCTCTTTTTGGGTCTTACCTCTCTTCAACATTACATTCCAGTCGTTCTTTGCGGCTATATCCCTATACCCGTCTATACTTGGAAAGAGGGTATTTGTCATGCCAAGCTCCTGTCCCATATAGATATAAGGAGTCCCCTGCATCAGGAAATACATTACACCAAGGGCCTTGGCGCTTCTCTTCCAGTTTTCTACAGTGGATGTATCGCCGTAACGCGATACACTTCTTGTCTGGTCATGGTTCTCCAAATATAGGGTATTCCATCCCCTTCCATCCAATCCTTCCTGCCATTTTTTATAGATCCTTTTATATCCTGGAAGATAAAAAGGCTTCTCTTCCCAGTTGTTGTCACAGCTAGGCTTACAGTAATTCATGTGCTCGAAGGAGAAGATCATATTCAGCTCATGGTTTTCAGGTTTTGTATAACTGATGGTATCCTCCACCCTGGCGCCTGCCCCCTCTCCAACCGTCAGCCAGTCGTAATGGGAGATGGCCTCTCTATTCATCTCTTTGAGAAACTCATGGATCCTTGGGCCGTTGTTTGTATATGGGGAAGCATCACCGTATTCTCCGTTTATTACTCCATCAGGAAAACTCTGATCTTTGCTGATCATGGTGATTACATCCATTCTGAAGCCATCGATTCCTTTATCCCCCCAGAATCTCATAAGGTCATATACAGCCTCCCTTACCCTTACATTCTCCCAGTTAAGGTCAGGCTGCTTTTTTGAGAAGCAATGGAGGTAATACTGGCCTCTCTTTTCATTCCACTCCCAGGCAGAGCCGCCGAAGCATGCACCCCAGTTGTTCTTCTCATCCCTCCAGATATACCAATCGGCTTTATCGTTGTCCCTGCTCTTTGCCGATTCCATAAACCATGGGTGTTCGTCGGAAGTATGGTTTACAACCAGATCCATTATGATTCTTATACCAAGCTTATGGGCTTTCTCCAGAAGATTGTCGAAATCCTCCATGGTACCGAAGTCATCCATAATGGCTTTATAATCCGATATATCGTATCCATTATCGTCATTTGGGCTTTTATAACAGGGATTGAGCCATATGATATCGCAGCCCAATTCCTTTACATATTCCAAGTGATCGGCAATACCCTTAAGGTCTCCGATTCCATCGCCGTTGGAATCACTGAATGAACGGGGGTATATCTGATAGACACATCCCTCTTTCCACCATTTTCTTTCCTGCATACCTATTTCCTATATGTATTATGTCGTTCCTCGCCTGACCAGGCTTACATTCATTATGGTACAGCCTTTGGCTGACTGCTCATCCTTTATGCTGATGAGAGTATCTACAGCCAACTGGGCCATTTCCTTTATAGGCTGGTGTATGGTAGTGAGAGGAGGTGTGGTATATGCCGCTATCAAAGAATCGTCAAAGCCTACGACCTTCAAGTCTTCAGGAACCCTTATGCCCCTTGACGAGGCTACCTGCAATACTTGGCTTGCGATGATATCAGAAGAAGCAAAGACTCCGTCCGTCTCAGGCCTTTGTGTCAGGATCTTATCTATGAAAGAAGTGTAATCCAATCTATCGTAAAGCTCCGGAGGATACGAAAGGCAGACAAAGTTCACCTTCTTTTCCCTACAGACTTCCTCGAAACCTATGGATCTATCATCTGCAGGCATCTTTCTACCCTGGATACCTGCCAGACTCACTATATTCCTGCAACCCTTTTCAATAAGCTCTTCAGCTGCAAGTCTTCCACCTTGTCTGTTGTTGCACTCTATGGCAAAGGCTGCGCCATCGGGATTACGTTCTATACACACCACAGGGAACTCCAGGTTTTCTATCTTCTGGGTGGAGAAGCGTCCTGAACAGAGAATCATGCCACATACTCTGTTTTCCCTACAGCGGTTTATCATCTCGACTTCAGATTTTTCGTCTCCCTTTGTAACGAAAACCATCAGAGAGTATCCCCTCTCCCTTGTTGCGTTTTCGATACAAGACAATAAATCAGAGAAAAACGGGTGGGCTATATGAGGTAGGATGATGCCGATTATCTTGGAAGAAGACTTAGAAAGAGAACGGGCCAATGCATTGGGCTGGTAGTTCAACTTCTTCACTGCAGCCTCAACTTTATCCCTGGTCTCTTGGCTGATATATCCTCTATTGTTGAATACCCTGGAAACGGTACCTATACTTAGGCCTGTTTCCTTTGAAACATCTTTTATTGTCGCCATCCTGCCTTCACCTCCAGATATATTCCTTCAGGACTGTTTCATTCAGCGTAAGCTTGATTGAATCATCATACCTTCTTTTTTCTCCGTTTTCAAATGAAGCCAGTTTCTTCCAGTCATCTGTAGATATTTCGGTCACCTCGTGATCTATGAAAATATGTAGTTTTCCATTTTTTATAGGCATTTCCACTCTTTCTTCCCCATAAATCAATGTTCCTGTAGAACCATCATATGAGAGAGGCTTGGAATAGAGTCGGCCTTTGAAGCTGCCATGGGTCTCAAGATATAGTACATCTTCCTTTGAAGAATACTCACCCTTCACTTCCCTGTTTTCCTTGAAATGGGAAAAGAGGGCATCCACAGGCTTCAGTGTAAGCTCCCCATCCTTGTATCCAAGCTTTCTGACAATGCTCATTGTTCCTGTGGAGGGAAGATGAGGTGTCAGAGTCCTTAACCATGAAATTATGAAGGAGTCTTCTGTTCCTGTAAAACTCTGGCTGGCATAAGGAAGCTTTGTAAGGAACATGTTTTTCCTCTCTGAAATGAGATGAAGGCCTTCTTCATCTATTTCAGCTTCAAAGTAGAAACCATCTGCAGATGTAAAGAAAAGCCTACCCTCCACCTCAAGTAGATCCGGGCACTCCCAGGCATCCTGCGCCTCGAAGGAGTTCATGATTTCATACTTATCGCCATTCTTCTTATAAAGTGCGAAGGTGTTTCCCTTCAGCCAAAGAAGGATATACTTCTCCCCTTTATAGGAAAAAAGTCTTGGGTCCCTTTCGTCGCCTACGAAGTTTGGGATGATGACCTCCGGTTCTGTAAATGAATATCCATCCTCCGAGTATCTTCTCTCCTGATAGAAAGCCCTGTCACCCTTTACATTGGCCACAGTATAGACAAACTCCCCATCCAAGGCGGAACCGGAGAATATAACCCATTTGTCATCTTTAGGAAGGAATACCGGTTTTTCTTCCTTGAATATCACCATATCCGAAGAAACAGCATGTCCCCAGGACATATTGTTCCATTTTTCAGATACAGGATTATATTGATGATAAAGATGATAGACTCCATCTTTATAATACATTCCGTTGGGGTCGTTGATCCAACCGAAGGACGGTGTGTAATGGTAAGCGAAATGGGAAGGAGAAAGAGGAGCCCTGTCCTCTGTCCTTACCAGTTCATCCAACCCCTCAGGGCCGTCAATTGTCAGTTTTGACGGAAATAGGGATGAGGGAAGATATACTTCCCTGTTTCCCTCCTCTTTGAATTCCAGAAGGAGAGAAGTGACGATTTTCCCTTCTTGACCGAAGAACTTCACTTCCCTCTCCTCTGCACCTTTGAAATAAGGCAGTACAAGATATTGCTTTGCATTATCTATAGTGAAACGCATTCATATGCTCCTATCAGATGATTACTGCAAGTGAGTCCAAGACTCTTTCATCACTACATTTTATTGAGACTGTATCCTTGAAAGAATATACGGGATAGTAGTAATAGCCCTCTTCTTTTTCTGCAGAAGTAGATATGACTTCACTTAACTCGTCGCCGTGGAAGATAAAGAGCTGATGGCTCTTTCCTTCAATACTCTTTGGAATTCTAATGTACTTTGAACCCTTTGGAATTCTCATGTACTGCCTCCTTATTTTGGTTTACTTTACAGCACCTGCGACAACACCGGATATGATTGCTTTCTGGAGAACCAGATAAATGACCAGTATTGGAAGAACTGTAAGAATGAGAGCTGCCATTATGAGACCATAGTCGGCACTGAATGTACCGTAGAACTCATAAGTGGAAAGTGGAAGTGTCTTGATTGCCTTGACTCCGAGGACCAGGCTTGGCAGGAGATAGTCGTTCCAGAACGCAAGAACGTTCAAGATTACAAGAGTTGCCGTCGTGGGTCCCAAGAGAGGGAAGACAATTTGGAAGAATGTTCTATATCTTCCACATCCATCTATTTTCGCTGCTTCTTCAAGGGCCACAGGTACGTTTGACTTGATGAAGCCCTGGAAGATAAATACTGACATGGACATGGCGAACCCTGTATGCATGAAGATCAGGGTTGACCTGTGGTTCAGAAGACCAAGCTTTGCACCATAGATGTATACAAGAGGGATCATGATGGCCTGGAACGGGATGATCATGGATGCAGACATCAATGATGAACAGATCTTTGAGAACTTATTGTCATGACGTACATAGTAATAGGCACACATGGAAGAGAGGATGGTTACAAGCAGAGTTGAGAATCCTGTTACCATGAAGCTGTTGAAGAAAGCTGTCAGGTAGTTCATCTTCTTGAAGGCATCTACATAGTTTGACAAGGAGAAACCTTTGGAAGGTGAAAGTGACAATGGATTCCTCAAGATATCCATCTTGACCTTGAAAGAGTTGAGGATGGTCATTAGGAATGGAACCATAAATGCCACGAAAAGTACTGCAACCAAGATGAAAAGCAGGACATCGATGACAACTTTCTTATATCCACCGACTTTCTTTGATGCTTCTGTCATGCTGCGACCTCCTTCTTTCTACCCATCCATACCTGGATACCTGAGATGATTGCTACAATCACAAACAGGAAGAGAGCTTCAGACTGGCCTACGCCATAGTTTCTTGATGTGAAGGCTTTCTCATAAACGTGCATTGCAACAAGTCTTGTGGATGCATATGGGCCACCCTTGGTAAGAGTAAGGTTAAGATCATAGACCATGAATGTTCTTGAAAGGGTGAGGAAGATACAAATGACGAAGGAAGGGACCATGAGAGGAAGAATAATGGATCTCATTCTTCTCATTCCTGTAGCTCCGTCAATTGAAGCCGCCTCAAGGACATCGTGGCTGAGACCTGTGAAACCTGCAATATATATGAGCATCATATATCCTGCAAGCTGCCATACAGTCACCAGAATCAATGCAAAATATGCAGTTTTGGGAGCACTGAGCATTGATTTTGAAAGCCATTCCGCACCAAGGGACTTACCTATGGCTGTAAATACATTTGAGAAGATGAACTTCCAAATGAAGCCAAGTACTACGCCTCCGATAAGGTTCGGTGTAAAGAAACCTGCACGGAAGAAGTTCTGACCTTTAATGCCATTGGAAAGGAGGTATGCCATGAAGAATGCAACAATGTTGACAAGCAGCACTGAGATCAGAACATAACGGAGTGTAAGCCACATGGAGGACCAGAATTCAGTATCCTTGAAAGTATCGATGTAGTTTCTGATACCTACAAAGGACTTGACCTGTGATACGCCATTCCAGTCTGTGAAGGTCAGATAGAAACCATAGACAAATGGGATTATCACAACAAGGAAGAACACCAGAAGCCCTGGAAGAGCGAACATAATGCCTGCCTTGATATCGAAAACAGTTGATTTTTTCATACTAACCTCCCTTCAGGCCCAAAAGCCTGAAGGTATCGAATCATCAAGCTCAGTTCTGAGCTTTCCAATACTGGGAGAGTGCGGAAGCAAGATCAGCCTTGCTTGAGTTTCCAGAGATATACTTCTGCATTGCTGCTCCCATGACAGACCAGTGGTCGGATGGAGCGATGAAGCAGGAAGTATACAACAAGCCTGCAGCTGTTCTCTCGGCAATGTCCTTTCCAAGTGGATCCAGAGGAGCGTTTGGATTGTTCTTTGCAGCTGGAATGAGAGCTGTTTCTTCCACAAACATCTTCTGGCCGTTTGCATCGTATACAAGGTAGTTGATGAACTCTTTTGCAGCGGCCTGCTGTTCAGCTGTCGACTGCACCTTATCCACCATGATCTGCTTGGAAGCGGATGCCTGGATCATGTTGTTTGCGAAATCCGATGTATCGTCCCCAAGAACGAAGGAGATGAATCCGAACTCTCCGTTGACATCTGCTCCGCCCTCCACAAGGTTTGGCCATGCCCAGCAGCCGTTGGGCCAGAAAGCTACGTTGCCGCAGGCAAGCTCAAGAGCACCCTGGTCGTAGTCTGCTCCAAGTGGATCTGCCTTGGCAAAGTTGTACTCAAGCATCAAATCCATTGTAGCTACGAACTGGTTGAAGCGGTCTACAGTAAGAGGATCCTTTCCTGCCTTAAGTTCGTTGATGATGACTTCTGAACCAGCTGTAGTGCCGTCATAAGCATCATAGATGAAACCAAGCTGGTGGGCACCCAGAGACCAGTCTTCCTTGGCGATGAATACAGGATTCTCCATACCCTTCTTTCTCAACTCTTCCAGAATAGCCTTGAAGGAGGAATAGGAGTTGATTGACTTAGGATCGAATTCCCTGCCAAGTGTGCTTTCGATGGCTTCCTTATTATATATGATACCTCTTCCTTCAACACAGAATGGGAAGGAGTAGATCTTTCCATCGATTGTAAGGTTGAGAGCCTCTGTTTCTGCCGTCCAAGCCTGATCTGTAAGTTCAAGTGCATACTCCTTTGCCAGTCCTACGATATCCGTAGGGTCAAGGATTGCAAGAGTAGGAGCATTTCCTGAGTTGTACATTGTCGTAATCTTTGTGTAAGGAACTTCACCTGCACCACAAGCAATGACTTCTACATGAATGCCCTTGTCCTTCTCGAACTGAGCAGCAATCTTCTCAAGACCTGTCTGGATCTCTCCCTTACTGTTGAGAAGAGTGATGGAAACCTTGCTGCCATCCACTGTCTTTGCAGTAGCAGAGGAGGAAGAATCATTGCTTCCCTTTGAGCAGCCAGTTACAATCAGTAGCATTGCAAGAACAAATGATATAAACGCAATGGATTTTTTCATATAAAAATCTCCTTTTTTTTCTTATCGATTAAAAGAGTAAAACAGGTTTTTCCATATGTCAAACGTTTGTTATAAAAATTTTCATAATTTTTTTCATAAACCTTTAAATAAAGAAATTAACCAAAAATTTCCCTTGATTTATGAAAAATAATGGTTTATTTATATGTTAAGCGTTTAATATATCAATCGCTTGACATTGGAGGTAGTACATATGTCATCTTTCGAAAACAGACTTAAACAAAGAAAGGCTGAGATGGAGGATATTTTCCGTCGTCTTTACGAAAGTGATGAAAAGCTCGACGACCTTATTGATATAATGAAGAAATATCACAAGGAAAGAAACAGAGAGCTTAAGGAACTGGACAAGAAGAGGGAGAAGGATCCTTTTTGGTACAAAAGAGGAGATATGCTTGGCCTTACAATGTATACAGACTTATTTGCAGGGTCATTGAAGAATCTTAAAGACAAGGTGGATTACCTGGATAGGCTCTCTTTGAAGTATCTTCACCTAATGCCACTGTTGAAGATGCCTGAAAAAGACAATGACGGCGGATATGCCGTGGAGGACTTCTTCTCCATTGATCCCCGTTTCGGCACCAATGAGGACTTGGCTGAACTGACAGCCCAGTTGAGAAAGCATGGCATAAGCCTCTGCCTTGATTTTGTCATGAAC
>JALFRH010000077.1 GCA_022785155.1 Spirochaetales bacterium | reverse complement strand
TGGTTTTGTTTTAATAAAAAACTCTTTTAAGCCCGACGACTCGATTGGATCTGTTATAAGGGTAGGGCAGGAAAATTCCTTTGAGAGGCTATTTAGTTTTTCAATATTCTTATGGGCTGTAAGACCTACAACTTGAAAGCCTGGATTACTCTTTCTTATATAGTTAAGACATGTAGTTCCAATACTACCTGTGGAACCTAGGATAAGAATTCTTCTCATAATTATGCCAACAACTCATAAATCATAGTGAAAATTGGAATAGCAATGGAAAGGGAGTCTATACAATCGAGCATTCCTCCTCTTCCAGGAATGACTACACCTGCATCTTTGACACCTGCACTTCTCTTAAGCATGGATTCAAAAAGATCTCCAAAGGTTCCGAAGATTGCTGTAGGGAAGGCGATGATGAACATTTTTAGAGGAGAAATATTCAGCATTCCCGGGAAGATGACAAGTAAAACTGTCATTATGATCGATATACCAAAGGTTCCGCCAATAAAGCCTGCAATGGACTTGTTTGGTGAGCACTTTACAAAGCCTTTGTTGTTCTTGCCAAAGAGCATTCCACTGAAATATGCCATGGAATCAGAACCAAAAACTATTGCAAGGAAAATAAGTATCAGATTTGGTCCTTTAAAAAGAAAACACAATCTAATGGCATATACCATAAAGAGGCTAGGGTAGCAGAGAGTTAGACATGTTGCAGATATCCTTTCTATGGAACCGAAGAAATTATCTTTTGCTCCATGCAATACCTCTACCAAGAAGGCAAAACCAAGTAAGGCAGCCAATACAAAGGCGACCAATCCAGGTATATTCAAAGTGTAATTATTTAATAGTTCCACCACTGGAAGAAGAATACCCAGATATCCAGTAAAAGGAACATCGATTTTCTTTTTTAATATATTATTATGCAGCTCCCATGTTCCAATGGAGTTTGCTGCAATTACTATAATGGCAAAAGCAAGGTGGTTGAATTGTGGAAGGAATACAATGGAACAAATCAAAATAGGTAGTGCTACTACTGCGGTAATAACTCTTGTCATAAGGGAACTACTCATTTTACCAACCCTCCATATTTACGTGTCCTGCTTTGGTAATCAGATACAATTCTATCTACCATAGCCTCATTCCAATCTGGCCAAAGATCATCATAAAAACCAAACTCAGAATAATTGGACTGTAAAAGCATGAAACCGCTGAGACGCTCTTCTCCTGCACTTCTTACTATCATATCTGGAAGAGGAACAGAAGGATTGTCAACAAAAGACAAGAGGGTTTCAGGTGTGAAACTTGATATACCTGCACTAAGAGCTTTGTTGATGGCTCTAGCTATTTCATCCCATCCTCCGTAGTTTATTGCAAGTTGAACTGTAAGGGTAGTATTATTTTTTGTAGCTTCTACAGCTTTCATTAGTCCTTTATAGGCAGATTCAGGAATGCCATCCTTGTTTCCCAAGAAAAGGATCCTGATGTCAAGTTTATTGAACTTAGGTATATTTGCTTGGACTTGCATAGATAAAAGACCCATAAGATAGTTCACCTCATCTTTGGGTCTTTTCCAGTTTTCAGTGGAGAAGCAATAGAGGGTGAGGAATCTTATATTATTCTTGATGCATCCTTTTGCGACCCTTTCAGCGGCATAAGCCCCTTCTTTGTGTCCATCGGTTCTCTTTAGGCCTTTTTTTTCTGCCCAACGACCATTCCCATCCATAATGCATGCAAGATGATTAAGACTCCCCACAATAACCTCGTCAAATCTCCATGATTTCTTTTTCTTTAGCTTCTGCTACCTTGTTGATGTCGGCAATAGCGGAATCTGTCAGCTTCTGGATCTTTGTTTCTCCATCCTTCTGTTCATCTTCTGAGATATCGCCTGCCTTCTGCATCTTCTTGAGTTCTTCCATAGCGTCGCGGCGGATATTTCTTACTGCGACTCTTGACTGCTCTGCTGTAGCCTTGGCCTGCTTTGCAAGCTCCTTTCTTCTATCAGCTGTAAGGGCAGGGAAGTTGACTCTGATAAGCTTTCCGTCATTGTTTGGATTAAGTCCAAGCTCAGACTTCTGGATTGCTTTCTCAATGGCAGGAAGGACTGTCTTGTCCCAAGGCTGGATGACAACCATTCTTGCCTCTGGGACAGAAATGGAAGCAACCTGTGACAATGGAGTTTCAGCTCCATAGTAATCTACCTTGAGCTTGTCGAAGAGAGCTGCAGAAGCTCTTCCTGTTCTAAGCTGAGCATAGTCAGCCTGGAGGCTGGCTACGCTTTTCTTCATTTTTTCACTGCAGTTGTTGATTACGTTCTGCATGGCTTCTCCTTATTATTTGAGACCTGCCATAATGACACTGTAGGAAACAACTTCGATCTTAGCTCCTGCTGCCTTTCCACATTCAGCAACTGCCTGGGAAACACTCTTGGTGTCATCCTTGACAAATGCCTGATCGAGGAAACAAACATCCTTGTAGAGCTTGGAAAGCTTTCCTCTTACGATGCCTTCCTTGACCTTGTCTGGCTTGGAAGCAAGCTTCTCATCCTGAGCAACCTGTGCTCTAAAGATGCCGAGCTGCTCTTCTTCATATTCCTTTGGAACAACAGAATCACAGAGATACTGTGGTTTGTAAGCTGCTGCATGAAGAGCCAGGTCGTGTGCAAGTTCCTTGACGCTGTCATTTTCAAATACGGCTGCATTGTCTGCCTTGAGGATGATGGATACAGCAACTGCACCTTCACCATGGATATATGTTGCACAATATCCATTCTCAGGAATATCTGTAACAGAGAAGGAAACCAAGTTCATGTTCTCTTTGATGATGGCGATGAGAGCATCCACCATACCCTTGAGCTCTTCGTTTGGTTCTGTATATCCCTTCTCCAGGATAACATCACAGAGGTCTTCACCAAGCTTCTTGAAGTCGTCGTTCTTGGCAACGAAGTCTGTTTCACAAGAAAGTGAAAGCATAACGACCTTCTTACCGTTGCTCTTAACAAAGACTCTACCGTTTTCAGTTGCTCTGTCCTGTCTCTTTGCAACTGCTGCAAGGCCCATTTCCTTGAGGATCTTCTCAGCGCCTGCGAAATCTCCGTCTGCCTGAGTGAGAGCCTTCTTGCAGTCCATCATACCTGCTCCAGTAATGTCTCTGAGCTTCTTTACATCTGCTGCTGAAATAGCTGCCATAGTTTTAATCTCCTATATACTGCGGATAAATTACTTGTTGAAGTATTCCTCTTCTTCGGAATCTTCCTCTACCTCGTCCTTTTCTTCACTTGGAGTGTAGTTGGAATAATCTTCGATGATTTCATCCTTCTCTTCTGGAGTTGGATTAGCTTCAGCCATTTCTTCTTCATCTTCGAGAGATTCGATGATCTGGATTCCAGCTTCGCTATCAGCATCGATTACTGCGTTTGCAATGATCTCAACGAAGAGAGAGATTGCTCTGATAGCATCATCGTTACCAGGAATTGGGTAGGAAATATCTGTAGGATCACAGTTTGTATCAACAACAGCGATAACTGGGATTCCAAGTCTCTTTGCTTC
This sequence comes from Spirochaetales bacterium, assembly GCA_022785155.1. GTDB lineage: Bacteria > Spirochaetota > Spirochaetia > Sphaerochaetales > Sphaerochaetaceae > Ornithospirochaeta. Next base: position 1,611 of record JALFRH010000077.1, on the reverse strand, counting down.
TGCAACAGCGAGAGCTTCTTTCTTGGTATCGATGACGAAGAGTGCACCAGGAAGATCCTTCATATCCTTGATACCGCCGAGATCTCTCTCAAGCTTTGCCATTTCTTTTGTGCGGAGAGCGACTTCCTTCTTTGTGAGGGAATCGAATGTTCCGTCAGCCTGTTCTCTTTCAAGCTTCTTGAGCTTTGCAACTGACTTCTTGATTGTAGCGAAGTTTGTAAGCATACCGCCAAGCCATCTGTTGGAGACATAAGGCATGCCACATCTCTTTGCTTCTGTCTCAATAGCCTGCTGTGCCTGCTTCTTTGTACCGACGAAAAGAATCTGCTTCTCGTTCTTGACCTGAGCTCTTACAGCTTCATAGGCTTCGACGATACAAGCACTTGTCTTCTGAAGGTCGATGATATGGATTCCGTTTCTTTCTGTGAAAATGAAACGAGCCATCTTTGGATTCCATCTTTTTGTCTGATGGCCGAAATGTACGCCTGACTCGAGCAGGCTCTTCATTGTTACTACTGCCATAGTAGTTTTCTCCTTTCGCAAACCCTTTACTTGAATACTCAAGTTTCGGTTCCCTTGCACTATGTCTCTTCCATACGGAAGGAAATTTGGCTTCAAAGCCTTCCGTATATTACACCATTTGGGGGGTGTTATCAATTGTATGTGATATTTTTCTTGGAAAAAATCCTATATAAATGTAACATAAAGAAAAAAATATAGTTTAAAAATTGTAACTTAACTTATTCTATTCCGCGAATGGAGGGGGATAATATGAAAAGAATAGTTGTGGCACTTATTGCATTGGCTCTTGTTTTTTCATTCATCGGCTGTGATGCAATGATAGATGTCATGAACACTATGGGAAGTAACGTTGCAGGTGTAGAAAAGAAAGTCGTTTCCGATTCTATGGAATCTGCAAAAGCCAACCCAAGTGTAGTAATAGAGGAAGAGGATGGATCCAAGACTTTCGCCACAGGAGAAGGTGAGGGTGCAAAGACTATTTTCACTGTCTCGACTACAACAAAGACAGAAAATGAAGAAGTAGTTGAAAAGACGACATTGACATTCGGAAAAGGAGAAGACTCTTTCTCAATTGATCTGAAAGCTGGCGCATTGGATGAAGTGGAGGCAATCATCACTCCTTCCGATATTTCTGGTGTCATAAATGGTTTGAAGTCTGGAAGTAAGGCTGAAGTCGAAGCAGAGCTTAAGAAGCCTGCAGATGAGGAATCCAAGAAGGCTGCTGAAGGAACCCAGAAGGTTCTCTCTGCTATTTGGGACAAAGTAGGCTTGTCTGAAAAGAATACGGATGATATGACGGAGGAAGAGAAGAAGCAGGCTGAAACTATAAACAACGCCATCAATACTCTTATTGGAAAGGGTGAAGAAGAAAAGGAACTCACTCAGGCCGATGTCGTTGTATTGACAGCTATTACCAATGTATTCTTCGACAATGCAGAGGCTGTAATTGGTTCTTTGGATTCTGAAGACAAGACCGAAGAAGAGCAAAAGAAGCTTGTTGAAAATGTTTCTGATCAGGCAGTTACACTTATTGAGGTTCTTTCCGTTATTCCTTCTGATATGGCAGGCGGAATCAATGATGTCTTAGGT
>JALFRH010000072.1 GCA_022785155.1 Spirochaetales bacterium | reverse complement strand
AACTCTCTCCATCGAGAATGTGAAGGAAGCTCCAATAGTTTTGGATGTAGATGGTTTTTCCATAGCTAAGAATCTTGTTACGGAGCATGACTGGGCACTATTTGTCTCTTCCAATCCTATGTGGGCCAAAGACAATCTGGATGAGCTGATTGCAAAAGGACTGGTGGATGACAATTACTTGAAAGGCATAACACTTTCACCTTTCATATATTCCATAAGACCAATAAGAAACATCAGTTATTATGCTGCTGAAGCCTATGTGGCATGGAAGAGTGAAGTTGATGGAATACAGTACCATATTCCTACAGAAGGCGAATGGTATACAGCCGCCCTCTCAGCCAAGGATAAGGATTATGTGACATCATTGGTATATATAGAGAACAATCCTACTTCCCCCACGGCAATGCTTGGTCAGTTATGGGAGTTCACTTCCACTCCATATATACCTTTATCCAGAGTATCTGATTATGATAGACTCATAGAACTCAGTGCTCTTTATAATAGTGACGATGTTATAATTAAAGGTGGATCTTATGTATCGGATCCAGCCTCCATTTCCATCGATAGCGTTGGAATAACATCAAAAAGCATGTGCAGTGAATTCTGCGGTTTAAGGTTGGCAAAATAATGGGAGATGGTTTCAAACTGATTCAGAAGAATAAAAAAGCCTATTTCAACTACGAGATTATTGAAGAACTCGAGTGTGGAATGGAGCTCCAGGGAACAGAAGTAAAGAGTGTAAGGGAAGGTAAATGCTCCTTTTCTGACAGCTATGTGACGGCAAAGGATCTTCAGCTTACACTAATTGGTTTCCTTATCCAGCCCTATTCCCATGGCAATATCTTCAATCATCAAAGTGACAGAAAGCGCAGGCTTCTCGCCCATAGACAGGAAATAAAGAAGTTCCAGAGAAAGGTAAATGAAAAAGGCTTCACTCTTGTTCCTTTGGAGATCTACCTGAAGGGTAATCTTGTCAAGATGAAGATCGCCCTTGCCAGAGGTAAGAATGTAAGAGACAAGAAAGAAGCTATAAAAGAGCGGGATGCAAGAATCGACGCAAGGAGAGAAATAAGGGAACTGAACAAATATTGATAGTCAATCGATATTGTTCAATTCCTCTATCAAAGTGGCTAATTTCCTACTTAGAGTCTTGGGGCTTTCCTTAAAACCTGTAGAAACCCACAGCATCAGGATATTGGCTACTCCCCCCAACACAAAGGAACTGTATTCATGGTCTGATAGTAGATTTGAGATGTTTTCAGAAGGATTCAACTGAGGAATCAGGATTTGTAACAGTGTATATAAGAAAGATGTGGAACTTGCCTCGGTTAATATCACTTTTGTAAGTTTATCCTTGGCCTTCATTTTTTCAAGGACATTCAGAAGTGTCCTGTTGACTGAATCATTACTTTCCAAGAAAACTTTTGAGGAAGATAGAAGAGACTCAAGATACTGGCCTTTCATCTCCTCGAATAATTCACGGATGTTGGTGTAATGAGAATAAAAGGTGTTCCTGTTTACATTTGCTTCCTGGCATACTTCAGAAATCGACAAGTCCTCCAACTTCTTTTTCTGTAGTAGACTGACCAGAGCAGACATCAGGCTGTCTTTAGATTTCACTATGCGAATATCTACTTTGTTTGCCATATTTCCCCCTATAACAGCAACAAAATATAGTAATCTTATTATCATGGAGGTGGGGAGACTCGAACTCCCGTCCTAACAATCCACCCATAAACGTCTACGGATCATAGTTCCAGTTCTGATCTTACTCACAGCTTAGGCAGTGGAACCAGCGTAGGCTGTGCAGCATCATCTTTGATTTTTCCAATGGGACGATGAAAGCCCAAAGGATAAGACCCCTTTGTCAAAGGACTAAGAGAATCAGAGTCTTAACTCAATTAGTCCCGCTCAAGTGCTCACGCAGCAAGAGCTGTTGCTTCGAATTCGACTTCGTAGTCTTCTTCTTTTTTAGCATTTAATTTTTTTTGCCGGTTTTACAAGTCAGCTCTTGGTCCGCAGTCTACGGCATGGCAAAGCCAGTCGAAACCAAAACACCCCCGATTAATAAGGCAAAACAATGATATATACTTATGTTACAAAAATCAATAG
>JALFRH010000065.1 GCA_022785155.1 Spirochaetales bacterium | reverse complement strand
AGTTCCATAGAGAAGATAGAGGTATTTTCATCATTCAGGGACACCATGCGTGAGTACTTCTCCAAGTATGGTGAAGCAGAAGACCATAAGAAAAAATCCACACAGAGTCATAGGATTGCCGTGATAATGTCCAGGTTTTTCCCACAGTCATATTCAATCGATATCGACATACATGGAACAGATATCCTTGTAAAAAATGGTGACTCAATTCCTCTATCTGTCTTTTGGTCCTCCACCTATCTTACAAAAACGGAAAAGGATAGGGCACAGAAGTTCCATACAGAGAAAAAACCGACCCTTACCCTAGCCTTTTCCATGCTTGAGGAAAAAGGATATATACTTGTCTATCGTTTTGAAAACGAATATCTAGAGTATCTTCATATAAATAAGACAGACTTCAGCGAAAGGCTCCTGAAGCGTTGTCTCATAGGAAAAGAAGATGAAGAAGACCAGTTGATGCTTGATATACAGAAAAGAAGAATCAGAAAGAAAAAAGCTGATGTCTGTAAGAAAGTGGACTCCGATTACAATACGTGATCCTTCTACTCTGATCATATCCACCCTTTATATCCCGACGGTGTTTTCTTCAGCGTAGTTTCTGTTTTTATTGAAGATGATCATTACAAAAAAAATCCTCCCGTCCATAGGAGGAAAATCATTGAGGATAAAGAAGCTACTTGCTTTTCGTCGGATCAATGACCCTCACCTTTCCGACCAGTTTCTCAACTGCCCTCTTATGGGCATCCTCAGCTCCATTCCATGGTTTATCTTTATTCTCACTCTTATATTTCTGTGTCATCCACCAATCGTCTTTCTGGACCCTGTCCAGATTTTTCTCCAAGAGAGAAAAGAGATCATGAATGAAAGAAATAAGTTCATCACCCTTCAAGGCTTCATCGGCCATTTCACCTAAAAGCAGTGAATGGTGGAGACATAATCCCTTGGAGGAAGAGAAAAAGTCCTTGAACTCTTTGTCAGAGCTGTAGAGGGAGGCAACGGTAAAGAGATACCTCTCCAATCTATCTTCCATTCTCTTACATATAAGGCAGCCCTTCTCCCTTTCCTCTGCCGCCTTTCTAAGCCCCGCAACACCCTTCTGGGCCTTTCTTGGGTTGGTGGATGATGCTATGGCCTTGAAGTAGGGGGAAAAGGTCTCCTTGTTCTTCTCGTAGTAAGTATCCATTACAAGGGCGAGACTCTGGGGCTTTCCTCCCTGGGAAAGAAGAAGGAAATGGTGAGGGCAAAAGCCTTTGTCATTGGTTTCAACCCTCACTTCCGGTGTCATGATGGCGGAAGAAAGATAGTAGGAAACACCATCTTTCTCCGCTTCTTCCATTAATAGACATATAGGACACTCGGTTTCTTTCTTAAAAGCGTCCCATACAGGAATTGTCTCCAAAACTATCTTCACGCCAATAGTCCCATCACTTTGTCTACGATGTTTTCTGCTGTAAAGCCGAAAGCCTCCTTGAGGTATGAAAGGTTACCGACTTCACCATATCTCTCGCCTACATTTAAGAAACTCATCTTTGTAGGAAGGACTGTGGCAAGGTGACCTGCTATCATTTCGCCTACACCGCCAGAGTATCTTCCGTTTTCGCAAACGAGAATCCTACCTGTTCTCTCTGCGACTTTCTCAATAAGCTCCGTATCCAAAGGACGGATAGTATGAAGATCCACTACAGTCGCTTCGATTCCCTTTTCCTTTAGTAGGGAAGCCGCCTTCATTGCTTCGTCCACCATTACTATTCCTGTGGCAATGATGGCCACATCCTTTCCGTCCAAGAGCTCGATGCCCTTGCCAAGAGTAATCTTATCTTCAAGATTATAGCGGAAGTTTATTCCCTTTCTCGGTGTCCTTATATATGCATTCTGTCCAGACTTATAAACCTGCCATGTAAGATCATAGAGGGACTGGGCATCGCTTGGCTCCACGATTACGAAACCAGGAATCTGCCTGAAGAGGGCTATATCTTCAAACGGCATATGTGTTCCACCGTTATATTGGGCTGTGATACCAGGGTCCGATCCGATACATATAGCCCTCTGGTGAGTATAGCCGAGAGAAATAAAGAGCTGGTCGTAGTCACGACGGGACATGAAGCAGCCGAAAGAGTGGATAAATGGTACAAGCCCTACACTTGATAGTCCTGCAGCCACACCCACCATATTCGCCTCAGCTATTCCAACGTTGAAGAATCTATTGGGGTAAGCTTTTTCAAAAGTAGTGGAACCTATACAGGAAGAAAGGTCTGAGTCCACAAACACAACCCTGTCATCGGTGGAAGCGATATCTACAGCTGCACCGATTACAGCTTCTTTATAGTGATTGAAATCATGTGCATCTCTTTTCATCTTATCTACCCTCCCTTTCTTTGAGAGCCTTAATGGCGGCTTCAGCATCTTCTTTCTTGATAGGCATGGAGTGGTTGGACTTTATTCCTTCTCCAGGAATATAACCATGGCTCTTCTGTGTCTTCATAACTATCATGTGTGGTAGACCTTTGACGCTCTTTGCACTCTCAATGGCTTTTTTCAGGGCTTCAATATCGTGGCCGTCCACAACTTCGGCACTCCAGCCGAAGCTTCTCCAGCGCTGAGCTACAGCCTCGGCTTCCTCTGGGATGATATCCTTTGTATATCCATCAAGCTGCTGGCCGTTGAGATCCTCAAAAGCGATTACTCTATCAAGCTTCTGGGCTCCTGCAAACTCCGCAGCTTCCCAAATCTGTCCTTCCTGGCTCTCACCGTCTCCGATGATGGTGTAAGTCCAGGCATCCACACCCTTCACTCTGTTTCCAGCTGCTATTCCCATTGCAGCGGAGAAACCCTGTCCAAGGGAACCAGCTGTAAAGTCAATGCCGGGAGTTTTGAGCATATCGCAATGGGAAGGAAGGTTTGTTCCACCTTGGTTAAGAGTTGAAAGCATCTCTTTCGGGAAATATCCCTTAAGGGCAAGGGTGGAATATACTGCAGGACCGGCGTGTCCTTTGGATACAACAAGTCTGTCTCTATCTTCTTTCTTGGGATCCTTTGGATCTACGTTCATTACATCAAAATACAAAAGTGCCAAGAGATCGGAAATACTCATGGCGCCTCCAATATGACCAGAGCCAAAGGAGGAAATCTCATTGATTGTAAGGCATCTTATCTCAAAGGCCTTTTCTTTGATTTCTTCTAGTTTTTTATTGTCCATGTTTTCTCCTATCGCATATCTGCAATTCTATTTCTTTCTTTTTTTCCAATGCCCTCCGTCTTCACTATATGTGAAAACACTGAAAGCTTGGCTGCCTGCTCCAAGCACTCAAGCCTATCGAAGGCATTTAATGGGCTCTTTCCGATACATAGTGCTCCATGGTTCTCCAATAAGAAGGCGTTTCCTCCCTTGGATGCGTAATCAGAGACTCTCTCGGCAAGTTCCTTGGTACCCATCAGGGCATATGGAACCTTTACGACTTTATCTAATAAATACCAGCTTTCTGCTATTAGTGTCGTGTCAATTGACTCGTCGGATGCTGAATACAGGCAGCAGAAAGTCGGATGGGAGTGCATTACGCTTACACAATCGGGACGCTTTAGATAAATCATACGATGCATCTCCGTCTCAATGGAAAGCTTTTTTTCTGGAGTAAGATTCTCTCCTGTCTCTATATCCACTTCAGCAATATCTTCAGCCTTCAAGCTGGATTTATCCAGGCCAGAGGGAGTAATAAGCATAACAGAGCCTACACGCATGCTGAGATTGCCGCCTGTGCTGGTGGTAAGTCCCCTCTCATAGGAGCGGCCCATAAAGGTTGCCACAAGTTCTTTTTCTTCTTTCATTTGCATGTAGGCATTTTAACACACAAAAAACCACACTTCCATAGACATCATTTCCCACATGCCGCCAAATGCCCATTTTATTGGGAAATAATCCAGCCTTTACGTTTTATTCACCCACATGGTGGAGCATCCATAAAAAATCGATATCTATCTTTAATGATCAAAAAAAGGGCATAAAGCATCTCTGCCTTATACCCATATCTTTTAAAACGAGCCTTATTTTCCCAGAACGATTCTACCCATGGCATCAGCCTGCTTCATGGCATCAAAGAGCTCGATGGGCTGTACATCACCGGCAAGGTTGTGGATGGTCTCTCCTGGGGCACAGGCCGCCTCAGCTATTTTCCACATCTCTTCTTCGGTTGTGACCCCACACTCCTCCAATGTAACGGGAAGTCCTACTTCAAGGCAGAAATCCTGCACATCATCAAACTCTTCCTGGCTTACGCCTTCAAGAACAAGCTGGACAAGAGTACCGAAGGCAACGCAGCAGCCATGGTCACTGTGCTTTGGGCAGGCGGCGGTAACGCCGTTATAGAATGAATGGGCCGCAGCACAGTTCACGTTGTCTGCTCCCACCCCTGATAAATATACATTGGCTTCTATTACATTCTCCAAGGCAGGAGTGACCACATGGGCTTTACATGCCTCTACGGCCTGTTTTCCATAATCCCTGAGAGTTTCATAGCAAAGCTCTGCAAGAGCCTGCCCAGCCCTGGTGATGCCGGTTCCTTCCAAGGAAGAGGATTCCGTCCTTATGCTGGCTCTTCCCTCGAAATATGTTCCAAGGGCATCACCCATACCTGCAATCAAGAATTTTACAGGAGCATTGGCAATGATGGTTGTATCACAAATGACAGCATCCGGATTAGTAGGATAGAAAAGGTATTTGTCGAAACTATGGTCGTCATTGTAAATGACTGAGAGACCTGTGCAAGGAGCATCCGTCGCAACGACAGTCGGAATGATGCACACATGCTTTTTCTCGTAATATGCAGTTGCCTTTGCTGTATCCACGGCAGCCCCGCCACCTACAGCCACTACAGTGTCGATGTGGTCTTCCTCTACAATCTTTCTCATCTTCTCGATTTCGCTCTTGGAGGAAATACCGCCGAAGATCTCATATCTTCTATAGTCTTCTTTTCCTTCAAAGCTCTTTTCAAGCTTATCATGGCATGCTTTGTATCCACTGTTGGAACAGACAAAAAGCCATCTTTTACCCATGTAGCTCATTTCATCGTAGAACTTTAACAGGGCGTCTCTTCCCTGTACGTATTTGAGCGGTGCCCTCATCGCCCTCAGTCTTCCCATCATAATCATACCTCCAAAAGGTAATTTTAATTTGCATGAGCATATTACCTTTGGATAAAAATATAAAGATATTTTTTTATATATTCACAATCTTTTTTGAAGACTACATTTAATCACCAAAGAAAAAGAATCATATTACTCCAATAAACTTCTTCTTTGCTTTATAAGAAAGTTCAATCAACCTTGAAGGTAGGCCTCTAGTTCTTTATAATGGCACAAGGAGATACAGACCTATGAGAATGTCGAAAATGTTTGCAAAAACCCTGCGTGAAGCACCAAACGGTGCAGACTGCAAGGGATATGAATACCTTCTTAGAGCCGGATTCATCCGCCAGCTTGGCTCCGGTATCTTTACCATGCTGCCGTTGGGCATGAGATCTACCAAGAAGATCGAAGCCATTATCCGTGAAGAAATGGATAGGATCGGTGGCCAAGAGATCCTTATGAGCGTAGTAAACCCTGCGGATATCTGGAAGGAAACAGGACGCTGGTACTCCATTGATAAGGAAATGGGCAGATTCCAGGATAGAAACGGAAGAGACATGGTTCTTGCCATGACCAATGAAGAGACAGTCACCGACTGTGCCAGAGGTGAAATCGACTCCTATAAAAGACTACCTGTAATGGTTTATCAGATACAGACAAAGTGGAGGGACGATCCAAGACCAAGGGCAGGCCTCATCAGAGTAAGAGAGTTTACAATGAAGGACGCCTACTCTTTCCATGCCACACAGGAATCTCTCGATGAAGCTTATGCAGACCAATATAAAGCTTACTTCAGAATCTATTCACGCTGTGGCCTGCCTTGCGTAGCAGTAGGTGCAGACAGCGGTATGATGGGAGGAAAGGTAAGCCACGAGTATATGTATCTCTCCCCTATCGGTGAAGATACCATCATCACCTGCCCTGAGTGTGGATATACTGCCAACAGACAGATCGCTTCCTTCAAGAAGGAATACTACAAAGAAGAAATGCTCCCTCTTGAAAAGGTCTCCACTCCAGATACAAAGACCATAGAAGAACTTACAGCTCTTCTGAAAATAGGGCCGGAGAAGACCTGCAAGATGGTCTTTATGGTAGGCTCCTTCATTAACGACAAGACAGGAGAAGAGGAAGATAAGCTTGTTGTGGCAGCCATCAGAGGCGATATGGACGTTGAGGAATCAAAGCTGTCCAACGCCATCAAGGCCAATGCTCTTAGACCTGCCCATCCTGAGGAAATCGAGGAATATGGCATGGTACCTGGCTTTGCTTCCCCTATCGGAGCAAAGAAGGGCTTCGTGCTTTGTGTCGATGATTCCGTTGCAGAATCAAACAACCTTGTCGCCGGAGCAAATGAACTGGGTTTCCACTATATCAACTCCAACTACAAGAGGGATTGGGATGGAGGCATCGTTGCAGATATCGCATCTGCAAAGGAAGGATATACCTGCCCTGTCTGCGGCAAGAGCCTCAAGAGCAGCAAGGGTGTAGAAATCGGCAATATCTTCCAGCTTGGAACAAGATACTCCAAAGCCATGAACTGCACTTATCAGGACGAAAACGGTGTACAGCAGCCGGTTATCATGGGATGCTATGGTATCGGAGTGGGAAGACTCCTTGCTTGTCTTGCTGAAGAATACAACGATGAAAAGGGCCTTTTCCTTCCTATTACAGTGGCTCCATATTCAGTACATCTTGTTTCTCTCCTTAAAGACAATGCTGTAGGTGAAAAGATCTATGAAGAGCTTGTCAATGCAGGAATCGAAGTTCTTTATGATGACAGAAAGGAAACAGCAGGCGTCAAGTTTGCAGATGCCGATCTCATCGGTCTTCCTATCCGTATCACTTTGGGTAACCGCTCCTACAAAGAAGGAAAGGTTGAGGTGAAGTTCCGCTCTACAGGAGAAGAGACAAGCTACTATATCGAAGGTCTTGTTGACGAAATCAAGAAAGAAATCGAAAAAGAAACCAAGAAAATAAACGACAATATTGTTGAGAAAGAGTGGAAGAAGAACTGATAAAGCACACTCTCTATGAAGGGGCCTCTAAAAGAAGCCTTCTCTTAGGGATTGTAAGAAAAAACAGTTTTTGAGTGACGTCTTCAAGCGGTGACAAAAGAAATAACGACCACACTAGAGTAGAAATACTCCTGTATGGTCGTTTTCTTATGCTCAAGTACCGTAATGGTATGTGAGATTATTTGCTTTTCTGTTCTACGGATAAGATAAAATCTGCCATAGCTATTGCAGCATTAACAAACAGTCTCGTATGATGTTCTTCGATTGGGATTCTATTCGCTCCAACTCCATGAGCATCACTATCTTTATTCCTCATTTCGGCGATTGCAGATACAATACTGCTTAACCCAGAAAGTAGTGTATTAATTCTTCTATCTGTATTTGCATCTGTATGCATATTATAGAGAGTTCGAACTTGCTTGTACAATTTTCCTATATCTCCACTATCTGATGGTATTTCGTTTTTCTTTTCTATAACGTAACAAAATGTTTCTTCTAGTAAAGTTCTTGATTTCGTAATTGCACTATCAAAATCGTTTTGTTCGATATCTCTCATAGCTCGTGAAGATATGCTTTTGATGTACTCTCTGTCAATGGTTTTAATTACTGGGGCAGCTATTTCAACCCGGTTTCCTATTGGATGTATTACAAAATTTTTACCATTGACAATAAGCTCATTTCCACCAAAAAATAGTAAACCATTTATTTTCTCTAAAATTGTGGACACGATCGTTTTATGAGCTTCGTTTATCTCGTCAGCACTATGTCCATTTAACATTTTAGAAAACTGATTCAGCGAGAACATATGAGCTAACAAGCTAGAACATTTATTATATTTAATACAATACTCAAGCAGATTATCCAAGTATTGCCATCTACTTAACGCCCCGCCATTCCATGAATATGTTGCAGGAAGGCCAAACAAGGTGGATAAAGCACATAAATCTGCTCCTGATAAGTATGGCATTGATATTTTTATAGTTGAAAAATTCTCGAATTCGTAATCACCATATTTTGTATCACCATCAAGAATAGCTATTATTTCTTTATTTCTCAATAAAGAAAAGAGATTGTTCATTTGTATCTCACCTTCCTTATTAAGCAACTGTTCTGTATCGAGTATATACATACTCATATATCTGCTGACGATACATAGAGATGCTAACCTCATCGTAGCATTCAGGCAATTCTGCCCAAAGGGTGTCACGAATAAGATTATCAATAGATGCTTTTGTTTCTTGCTTATCTGTCCAGTGGTCAAATTCAGCAATTTTATTTTTTATTTTTTGAAGAAGTGATGCTGCAACATCTTTTAGTTTCTTGATATCCGTTTTACTTAAATCATCACGGAACAACATATCATAAAGAGAAAGTTCTTCATCACTTGTAAAACCTTCACGGACATACCGTTTTTCTTCTTGGCTCATTTGATTAGCCAAATCCATCAATTCCATGAAAGTTTTCTCGATTGTGGCTCTGTCCTGTTCGCTGTTATAATCATCAATAATTTGTTGATAGCGTTCGTAGTAGTTAATTCGATCAGGGTTAGCAAAAAGCATACTGTCAAGTTTCTGCTGAATTACTTCCTCTAAATCTTTTAGAACAAGATTCTTTTTCGTAACTTTTGCGAACTCTCTACGAAGAAGGTCAAAGTCAATTGCACTGATATCAAATCTGCGAGGTTCCTCACGCACCATGGTAGGTGTATGCTGAATTTCCACATAGGCACTTATGATTCCGTTAATTTCAATCATAAGGTCAGTGGTATTGATGTGCTTACGCTTTTTCTGTAATTCAGCATATATAGCGGCAATAGCTTCATACTGCTTACGAGTATGACCATTGATATCATCTCTGTCAGTATATTTCATAAGACGATTCAATTCGGACGCATATGTAGTATATGTTTTCTTATCTTCAATCGAACCGCATACTGCATTGGCTGCTTCCTGAAGGTATGACAGTTTCTTAAAGTCATAAGCATTTATTAGCATTTCCAAATCAAAGCCATTTACACTTAAAAATGCATCTGCTTTACCAATTGTTTCTATAATGCGAGCAATCAGTTCATCCTTATCTACCGTCGGATCAGAACCACCATTACCACCTGCATTAGCAGTATAATCTGCAAGAGCCCTTCTCAAAGCTTTTACAATACCGATATAATCTATAATCAAACCATTGCTTTTGCCTTCACTTACACGGTTGGCACGTGCTATGGTCTGCATAAGTGTATGTGCTTTTAATGGCTTATCAAGATATAAGCATGAAAGACATTTAACATCAAAGCCGGTAAGCCACATTGCACATACAAATACAACACGAAGTGGACACTTTGAATCTTTGAATTCTTTATCCAATTCACGTTTTTCCATCTTAGTACGGTGAATCTTTATGTCTAAATCCCACTTTTTGAATGTCTGAATTTCATTCTGTTCCTGACTGATAACCACAGCCATTTCAGTTTCTTCCATCCATTTTATTTTTCTTTCAAGTTCAAGAGCCTCTTGTTGGCTTGCATACTTCAAACTTGCTTTTAATATTTTGATTTCTTCTTTCCAATATTCTTGAACGTAATTATACATACGGACACAGGTAACCTTATTTAAGCAAACAAACATAGCTTTACCGCTTGTCCACAAATCTGAGTAGTGACTCACAAAGTCTCGGGCAATAGATTTTAATCTCTGCTCGGCTGTGAGTAGGTGTATCTCCTTTGCAAATTCAGTTTCAAGCTTATCCTGTTGGTCTACATCAAGGTCAGCATTTTCAATTGCATCAAGGATTTGATTTGTGATTTCAGGATTGTGTAAATCAACAATTTTTTCACCACGATTTTCATAGTAAAGAGGTACAGTAGCACCGTCTTCAACAGCTCTTTTAAAGTCATAGACTGATACATATCCACCAAATGTACGAGCAGTGATATTATCACTTGAAAGTAATGGAGTACCTGTAAAGCCGATACGTGCAGCAGTAGGTAACAATTTCATCATATTATCAGCAAAGATACCATACTGGCTACGATGTGCTTCATCTGACATGATAATGATATCGTGATCAGGATATATAGGCTTTTCATTTGGCTTATTAAACTTCTGAATCAATGTAAAGATAAAACTTGGATTTCCCTGCAATTTCTTTACAAGGTCATCACCACTTGTGGCAATAAACTGTGAAGCCTTTATATCTTTTCCAAGCAGTCCACAATTCTCGAAAGTATCACTTATCTGTGTATTAAGTTCGTCACGGTCTGTAAGAATAACAAAGGTTGGTGTACCTTCCATCTTTCTACGTACCTTTTTGGCAAAGAATACCATCGAATAACTCTTACCTGAACCTTGTGTATGCCAGAACACACCGAGTTTTCCATCATTCAGTTTTCTTGCAGCATAGGCTTTCATAGCTTCGTTTACACCAAGGTATTGGTGATTTCGAGCAAGTATCTTTGCAGTGTGACCATCAGAGTGGTCATACAAAATAAAATTCTCAAATAAATCAAGGAAGTTTTCTTTCTTGCAGATACCACGGAGCATTGTTTCAAGAGCAACGCTTCCTTGGTCTTCTTCGGCAAGTCGCTTCCATTCATGGAAGAATTCAAACTTACTACCAAGCGTACCAACCTTAGCTTCTGTTCCGTTAGAAAGCATAAGGAATGCATTGTAATAAAATAAGTGCGGAATGGTATCCTGGTAGTCTGTGTAGTTATCGTCATACGCATTCTGAACATCTACGGTATTCTTTTTAAGTTCTACAAAGAGAAGTGGAATACCATTCACAAATCCTACGATGTCAGTTCTTCTACGATATAAATCTCCATGGATTTTTAATTCCTTTATTGCAAGGAAATAGTTATTGCTTGGATTCTGAAAATCGATAACTGCAGCTTTCTTTGTTTCGGTTTGTCCGTTTGGTTTTTTAACAGTAACAGGAATACCGTCACGAATTAAAAAGTATTTTTCTTCATTCACCTGCAACAGTGAAGATGTAGATAATCTCTTTTCTAAGACCTGTTGTGCCTCAATAATCTGATTTTCATTTATCCAAGGATTGTACTTTTTAAGTGCCTCTTTAAAATAGCGAGTAAGCAAAATATCTTTGTAGCTTTCTCGACCGAAAGTGCCGTTCTTACCTAGCACTTCAGTATTATAAGCAAACTGTACATCCCAACCTAATTCATCACGTAGCAAATTACCTGCACTTTCCTGCACAAGGATATTCTCTGAATAATCATAGCTCATTATTTGGCACCTCCTCATCATAATACTTTATCACCATGTCAACAGCAGCTTCAGCGTAAAAATCCTTTTTACCACCCGTTTTACTTTTCGGGTCAAGATAATTTGTTTGACATAGTTTTTTATCTTGTTTTACTCGTTTCATTACAGCATTAAAAACTTTTCCAAACTTGATATTGGGTCTCTTCTCTTTAACTTTCTCTCTTAAATTCTGATAAGTTAATGGTAATAATGTTTGCTCAAGTCTCATTGCCGGTGCTTTAGGATCATCTGTTAATCGAATGGCTCTTGTAAGTGCAACACTGCCGTTCTCTTGGTCGATTGCAGCAATCAAATCAGCATTTTCAATTTTCTTTTGACTTGCAGTATATACATCAAAACCGATTACAATGTTCTCTTTTACACCATCATCAGCTAATGTTCGTATCGTTTGAACAACGGTATTTACAAAATCGTTGTGTGCTTTACCATAGTCTTGTTTTAAGTATTCCACTGGATCAAAAGGCAGTTTGAATCCTACAGGCAGAATAATCAAATTATCATTTCGAGTAATATCCTTTTGGAAATACTTCTTTACAAACTCATCGTAATTTAGGACAGCCTTACTAATGAGCATAAATATAACTGGATCTAAACTATTCTCATAAAAATGAACATTGGTGCTTCGATAATTATTCAATAACATAAGATTTTCATATACAGCCGGAAAAGTTTTATTCTGTTTCTCGGCGTTAATGTGGTCTTTGGTTATAATAAGTGCTTTTGTAAACGAGATAGTATGTCCACTTTTCCCATTTTCATATATTTTCTTTCGCCCAATGAATTTATAAACATATGCTTTAAGAACTAGCTCCCACGCATTGATTATGAGAATAACAGATGTTGGGTATCTATATGAAATATGTGGTTTATTATGAATTTCTATTCCTGCAAATAGTGCTGCCTCTGACGAATCAAGTAATAGCTTTTTGACTGATTTTCCTCTTGCCATTTGCTATACCCCCCCTTTACACCTCGAGTTCTCCACTCATAAGTTTAGGTAATAAACGGTCACGTGATTGTCCAGATATAAGCATTGCTTTTGATAATGCTAATATCTTATCAAAAATAGGTTTGCAAAATTCATTGTATTTCATTACCAAATCTTCTGTAGGATACAGAACTTTTATATTGCTGAATTTAGTTTTATTTACATTCGTCATCGTTGCACCATTGCTACCTACACCATCAAGTAACGCTTTGATTCTTTTCATGGACTCATAGAAGAAATACAGATCATTATCATCATATAAAATGACAGAATTAATCTGCTGATTGGTTTGGCAAGGTTCAACGGCTATATTTACTAGACCTACAGTTGCAATGCAAGATACTATAACTGCATTTGCAGGCAAGTACTTGTTTTTCTGTGTTTCAGCACCTACTTTAGTTAGAGTTTTTTCTGTTATCAACGGAAATACCTTTCCATGCATATCAGGAATTGTGACAAATGGAATGTTTCCTCCGTAATATTCGGTTTTTGATGTAGACGGAGTTTTTCCAGTTATAACATCGCCAAATTCTTCAACTCTTTTATATAGCCATCCCTCAGGCACACTATCAACAATCTCCACATCTTCATATCCTGGAAAACGCAAATCCACAAACCATTCCTTATAAAGTCGCTGTGCTGCCTCTTCAAGAAGTTTTATTTGTTTTTGATTATTTTCGATTAAATCATCATATTGTGAAAGCGCTTCCACAATCTTTTTCATAGAGGATTCATTTGTAACGGGAACCGGCAATGAACGAAGTTGTTTTAATGAAAGAAATTGTTGGCTAGATCCTTTTTGATGACCAATCATATGCCCCTTTGCATTAGGAGATTGAAGATAGTAAGATAACCATTTGCCTTTAAGTTCTGAACCTCCACATTTAAACAACGCCACATTTTTGATTGCATAGTCAGGAGTAGTTTTAACTACTGCAACTTCCCCCACTGTTCCAATCATAGACATTAGAACATCCCACTGTTCAACTAAACTTCGTTCATTTATTCTTTCATAATCTGTTTCAGAAATAAAATATGCATCACTTGTATCAATTTGACTGTTTTTAATATGTTTTCCTGTAACTAACTTATACCCTACCTCTGTTTGTTTTGGAGTATCGTGAGTACCATCTCTAACAGAATCACAAAACTCGTCAGCTCTCATAATTTCCCAACTCATAATCCCATCTCCTTCATGTTCTGTGAGATGGTATCCATCAAGTCATTAGATTCAGATTGTAAAGACAATAACTCACGATGGATTTCTGCCATACGTTCTTCAAAGTCCACACCATCATCTACAATAGGTGCCACACCTACATATGCACCCGGAGTAAGAGACCAGCCTTTTTCTTCGATTTCAGAAATAGTCGCAATCTTACAAAAGCCGAGAACATCAGCATATACACCATCACCGAATTTTTCATAAAGCCAGTTTGCTTCCTTTGCTACTGTAAGAATATCGGTAATATCTGCAAGCTTTGTATCATAAGCTTCCTGAGTCTTTTTCTTTTCACGTTTTTCAGCAGATTCAACTGCTTTCTTTGCTTCTGAACGTAGAGCTTTTGCTTTCTCTGATAATTCATGTACCTGTTCAGCAAAAGGCTTATCACTACCAAGAACAACACGATACTCATCAAGAAGCGCAGTGTATTTATCAACCTCTCCACGATAGAGCCATACGATAGCATTCATATTTTTAAGCTGCCAATCAGACCATTCATTGAGAGTACGGTCAATTACTGTGTAGTAATTTCTAGCATCAATGAAAAGTACTTTGTCCTTGATACTATCAGACTTACCTTTATCAAAGAACCAAAGTGAACAAGGTAATGATTTGGTATAGAAGAAGTTGTTACCTACACTAATCATGGCATCTACATGACCTGTTTTAACAAGACTTTCTCTGATGTCTTTATCCTTACCTTGGCTATCTGTAGCAGATGAAGCCATAACAAATCCTGCACGACCTGTTTCATTAAGATAACTATAGAAGTATGAGATCCAAAGGTAGTTACCGTTTCCTACCTCTTTATTCTTATTAATACCCGGCATACCAAAAGGTAGACGTTTTGCACTTTCGCATGATTCAGCTTTTACCTTATCTACATTGAAAGGAGGATTTGCCATAACGTAATCACAGCAACCATCAAGGTTGTGAGCATCGTGATAAAAGCTATTTGCTTCGTCACCAGATTTAATAACACCTGTAAGTCCATGTACAGCCATGTTCATAAGGCAAAGCTGAGCATTATATTCTACCTTCTCCTGCCCATAGAATGTCATAGTACTGTTAGCATTCATTCCGGTAGCATTAACAAAATCCCCGGACTGAATGAACATACCACCTGAACCACAAGCTGGGTCAAGTAATACACCACTTGTAGGCTCGATAATATTAACAATCATCTTTACAAGAGACTTAGGCGTAAAGAAAACGCCATCGTCTGATGCGATGTTCTTCGCAAATTTATTTAAGAAGTACTCATAGATTCTTCCGATAATATCGCCACCGACTTCATCAAGAGCGGAATTATTAAATATACGAAGAAGTTCTGATAAAATCTCATCAGAGAAATCTGTATAACTTTTAGGCAGTACACCGACTAACTGTTCACTCTGATCTTCGATGAGCTGCATGGCATTGTTGACCACTTCACCTAAACTATTCATGTTGTGACCGTCTTTATTAACAAGTCCTGCAGCAGAAATATCTTCAGGAAGATTTAATAAGTAATCATATTGTGCTTCTTTAGGAAGATATAACGCACTCTTAGCTGCAAAATCACTTGCTTCAACAGGCATAACCCTACCACCACGCGATGGACGTCCTTTTAAGATTTCTGCTTCAACCATCTTGTATCTGCTATATGCGTAGCGCAGGAAAATAAGTCCAAGCACTGGCATACAATATTGGTTTGATGTAAGCTTTGAACCTGCACGTAATAAATCGGCTGATTCCCATAATTCTGATTCAAGTTTTCTTATATTAATCATTTCGATTTTCCCTCCACCTTAAAATCAAGCCATGCCTCTTCGACACCTACATAGTCGATATCTTTCTTAAGGCAGAACTCCTTTATATTTTTCATTGCAATAAGGTTAGGCTTTGCTTTACCACCTTCCCATCTATTAACAGTAGAAAATGCCACTTGTACTTCTTTGGCAAAATCGTGCTGTGTTAAAAAGCATCTCTGTCTGATTCTTTTAATTTCTTCTGGAAATCCCATGTTGCATCTCCTTCTCTTGAATATCTCAAAAATATAGCGTTATTATACCACATAATCATGTATTTTTCTACCTCTCCAGTCCATCTGTAAATTTTAAAGATGGATTTTGAGAATTGAAGTTACCTAAAAGGCTTCTTTTTTACTTGCAATATAATAGGCAATGGTTTATATTGCCATTGGCTTAGCCGGCGAAGTTCGTACCTCCTGGAAATCCTCCGCCTTAAAAAACAAAACTATTCAAAGGAAAAGAAATGAATAAAAACTCATTCAAACTCACCTCACGAGACTATCTCGTCGTCCTATCTATGCTCTATGCATCAGTCTCCCTTGCCATGAACGTATTCTGCATGAAGCCTCTTTCCTGGGGCACAGATGTAGTGTTCTCAGATGGAGGCCAGACCATAAGCTGGATAGTCTTTCTCATTTCAAATGTAATTGTAGAAGTATGGGGAGAGAAGGAAAGCATAAAGGTAATATCCTTTGCAGCCATAACCACTTTCCTTCTTTTGATCATAGGAAGACTCTTGGTCATGGTTCCTGTCCTTCCTGAATATACGGAACAGAACAATGCCTTTGCCCTGGTATTCTCCAATGGCCCGAGAACCATCATCAGCAGCATTATCGCCTTCTGGATCGGTGGATTTATAAACGTAGAGATAATCTCTTTCATGAAGAAGGTCATACGAAAAGACGGGAAAGTACAGTTCTTTCTCCGTGCTTCCTTCTCCACTCTCATAGGCCAACTTGTAGATAACGCCCTCTTCATGGTCCTTGCTTTCGCCCCTGTCGGCTTATCTCTATACGAAATGATGTGGAAAGATATCATTTCAAGTGTAATAATCGGAACAGCAATAGAGCTTTTGATTGAGTCTTGTATGGTTCCTTTCGTTACAATTCCTCTTTCAAAGCATATTTCGAAAATAAAGGCACTTGAGGAAGGAAAATGAAAACCCTTATAACAGGTTCTTCATCTGGAATAGGAAGAGAAACAGCCCTGATATTCTTGGAAAGAGGCTTTGAAGTATATGGCATCGACATCAAGGAAGATACCATCAATAATCCCTTATATCATCACTACAAAGTGGATGTAAGGGATAAAGAGAGGCTTCCGGAACTTGAGGATATGGATATCGTGATATCCTCCGCAGGTGTCCAAAACAGCCAGGATGATATCTCGATAAACCTTAGGGGCACCATAAACATCGTTGAAAAATATGGTGTCAGAAAGGGAATCAAGAGTATATTGATGGTCGCCTCAGCTTCCGCCCATACAGGCCTTGAATTTCCTGAATATTCCGCATCCAAAGGTGGTGTCATTACTTATATGAGAAATGTTGCAAGGCGCATCGCTTTATTTGGAGGAACCTGCAACTCCATCTCACCGGGAGGAGTAATGACAGAACTGAATAAGCCTGTCATGGAGGATGAAGTGCTCTGGAAAGAGATAATGGACCTTACCCCCTTGAAAAAGTGGGCCACAGCGGAAGAAATTGCAGAGTGGATATACTTTCTGACAGTAATCAACAAATCCGCAACCGGTGAAGATTTTCTCATCGACAACGGAGAAACCAGGCTCAACGGCTCATTTATATGGCCTGAAGCGTGAAAAAATCCCTTCCGCAAGGAAGGGACTAATTCATAGTCAGGCTCGTCAGACTCAAACAGCGCCCATACCTTTGAGAAGGTTGACGATGTAGGTCTTCTTAGCAGCCTTTGCGTACTCCAGAACAGTGTGGCCCTGGTAGTCGCGAGCATTGATGTCAGCACCAAGCTTGATCAACTGAGTAGTGATCTTTGTCTCTGGGTTTGTGTTGACAGCAAGGATGAGTGCTGTTTCGCCAAGGTAATTCTTGGTTTCAAGATCAGCACCAGCTTCAAGGAGAACTTCAAGAACCTTTGGATTCTTGGAGCAGTTTGCTGCCAGGTGGAGGGAGTTTGACTTATACTTTGGTTCACACTCTTTGATATCTCCGCCCTCTGCGATGATTTCCTTGAGAACTGCAACAGAATGATTGTACTGGCTGGCGAGCATCACTGGAGTAAGTCCCCATTCATTGTGAGCATTGATGTCTGCGCCTTTCTCGATGAGCTCCTTGATTTCCCTAGCCTTTGTTGCTGTAACAGCAGCCTGAAGAAGCTTCTTGTTGAGAGAATCATTGGTCTTTGCCATTCTATATATTCCTCCTGGACACCCTCATTTTGCTGGACATATTATTTTTTGTAAATAGATTGGGACATAAAAATGCCATTTTTATTGAATATAATTACTATTCTTAAAAAGATATACAAAACGCATGTTAAAATAAAACACTTTTTCCCATTTTGTTTGAGAAATAAACGTAAGAGGATATAATGTATTTATGTTGGA
>JALFRH010000052.1 GCA_022785155.1 Spirochaetales bacterium | reverse complement strand
ACAAAGATGGAAGTAGTGAAGTAATCGGTAAGGATGCATTCAGCGCCCTTACTCTAGGTGGCGATACAGCTGTTCTTAGCATTGAAGCTATCTGAAAACTATGATTAATAAGGGAGAGTCATACCCAGGTATGGCTCTCTTTGAATAAAGGAACGTACATGAAAAAGAATATATTCCTTCCTTTGTTTATGGCCCTTGTAATGGCGTTGGTCCCTTTATCCCTATTTGCAGAAGAGTATGACTGGGATGGAGAAGGAGCCTTCAAGGGAGACATCAACTCCACCGGAGCTGTGGGAAAGAATGGAGCTGCCGCTTCTGCAAATATACTTGCTTCCCAAATTGCAGTAGAGATTATGGAAAGAGGTGGAAATGCCATAGATGCTGCAGTGGGCATGATTTATGCTGTTGGTCTCTTGGAGCCTGCTGCATCAGGTATCGGCGGAGCAGGACAGATGGTGATCTACCTGGCTGATACCGATGAATATGTTCAGTTGGAGTATATGACAAGAGCTCCTCAGGCAGCTATCCCAGGTACTTTGGACACTTCTTCAAGTGGAACTCCTCCTTCACCGGAGGCTTTGGCTGTTCCAGGTGTGGTACATGGAACCCTCACTGCCCTTGAAAAGTATGGAACAATGACAGCCAGGGAAGTATTGGAACCTGTAATCGAGCTTGCAAGAAACGGATTTCCTGTTACAGACAGATGGAATGCCAATATCGAAGGTCGTTACGACAACCTGAACTACTATGATTACTCCATAGGTCTATATACGGATGAGGGCTTTTTGTGGAACATAGGCGATACCATCACTAACAATGATTTGGCCGACACCTTGGAGCTTATTGCAGATGAAGGAATCGAAGGTTTCTACAACAGTGATTTCACAGATATGATGGTGGACTACATCCAGAGTCAGGGGGGAGTCCTTACAAGAGAGGACTTCGCCAGCTATACTTCAGTGTGGAGAGAGCCTGTAAAGACTACATACAGAGGTTACACCGTATATACTACAGGTGGTCCTTCAAACGGAGGAATACCTCTTATCGAGGCCTTGAACATTGTTGAAAACTATGACCTTGCTTCCTATGGCCACGATTCACCTGAGACGGTGGAGATCCTTGCAGATGCCTTTGCCTTGGCTTATCAGGATGGAGTCCAGTATATTGCAGACCCTGATTACTACAACCTTCCTACTCAGACCTTGATCAGCAAGGAATATGCTGTAAACGAAAGGGCGAAGTATATCAAAGTGGGACAGAGAATCAAGACAGCCAGGGCAGGTAAGCTCTCCGTCACCCTCTCTTCCACAGGGGAAAAGGTACTGAACGGCGATACACCAGACCAGGGTGGAACAACACACATGGTTGCTATGGACAAATGGGGGAACGTCGTTTCCACCACCAATACAAACGGCATTAACTTCGGCTCAGCCCTTGCTGTTCCTGGAACTGGTTTCGTATTCAATGCCCACCTTGGTAACCTTACGAACAATGCGACTGCAAAAGTCAACGTTCTTATGCCTGGAATCAGGGTGCGCTCCACAACCTGTCCTACAATCGTAGCCGATGAAAGCGGAAAGCCTGTGTTGGCTGTAGGAAGCCCTGGAAACTGGGCTCTGGTTTCAGCAACATTCAACGCCATTGTAAACTACATCGATTTCGGCATGAATGTAGCCGAAGCGGCAAACGCTCCTCGTTCATGGCGTGACGGTATTACCAAGAGCCTTTATATCGAAGGTAGATATAGTGATTCCACTCTCAGTGGCCTTGAGGCTATGGGCTTCGAATTATTGGATACCAACCTTGACTACAGTTCCCATGTAGGCTGTATTGCAGCCCTTGAGATCGATGAAGATGGTTGGATCTATGCAATCGGAGATGACAGACGTCATTACGGTGCAGCTGCATATTAATGGAGTGAGAAGATGAGAGAAGAAGTGTTGGTTTTTTGTGTGATGGCGGCAGTTGTTCTGATTGGAGCTGTCGTCACCAAAAACAGAAGACAATGGTCTGTAGTATTCCTTCTTTTGGCAAGCGTCTTAGGTAGCCTTGTTTCTGGAATGGGAATACGTGTAAGAGAAATCGTAGAGGGACCTTTCGGCTATTTGGATTCCGCCTTAAGTGTCGCTTCCGCCACTTTCTTTGTTTTTATGTACTATAAAGCCGGGGGTTTCCAGAAGCTTTATAATTGGATAAGCAAAATCGACAATAAAGTGCTGAAGGCTTTTCTTACCCTGTTCTTCATAGCTTTCCCTTCTTCTCTCTCTGGTTTTCCTCTCGCCAGCGTCATGACATCAGGAGTCATAGTATCAAAAGCCATGGAAGAGGATGGAGTGGAGAAAAAGAAGATAACCGAAATCATTGCAGTAGGCTCAGTCATCGGTATGATAATGCCACCTAACTCGATTCCGGCAATAATTGCATCCAATGGAGCTGGAAGCGTTCTTCCTACTCCATACAATGGTTTTTATGCTCCTCTTCTTGCAATATCTCTTCCTGTGCTGGTTGTCTATGCCCTTATAAACATCAAAACACTATCCAAAGGAAAGGGTGAAAGTGGGGGGAGGATGGGTGTCTATCCATATGTAGCCCTAATGGTGCTTATAGCTACCATCTTCGATGGATTATGTGGAAGTATTTCCTATATCGGAGGAAATGTTCCTTACTTTGTCTTGGGTGCCGTTATTGTCCTATTTGCCAACAAGGGTTTTGGAAGCGTAAGGAATTGTATCGATTCCATTTCCAGTTCTCTATTTGAGGCAGTAGTTCCAATAGCCTTCCTGTTTGCCCTTGGTTCTTTCATTGAAGTCTCTTCCATGACAGGTGTAAGAGGTTTCTATTCCTTGAAGATTCTTCCTTATGACACAAAGGCAGTAATACTATTCATGATGGCCATATCCATGGGAGTGGGAGTATTATTCTCCGATGCAATTCCATCTTTCCTTATTACTTATGCAGTCTTCCCAATAGGTTGGCTATGCAGTCCTGTGGTCGTTACAGGAGTATCCATGGCCTTGGCTGTGATACCTCTTGTCTCCATCAATTCATCAATCTTCGAAGAGACATCATCTTACCTTGGAAGTGAGGCTTTGAAGGGAAAGGATAGGATCAAGGTGGCTGTGGCCCTTATGGTTCCTATTGTTGTCTTGGGTGTCCTGTTTGTGGTTTTCGGGGATTCAACCCTGTCATTCTTGAATTTCTAGGAGGTGGAGATGGTTTCTATTCTATATTACATAATAATCACTTTATTCTCCTTGGTTCTTCTTTATGAGCTTGTTACCCGTAAAGACAGAACTGTCATTTTGATTTCAATTGCAACGGTGCTCATTGTCTTTGCCCTTAGAGCACTGCATATCAAGTGAGGCTGAAATGAAGAGTTATATTAAAAACATTGTAGTTTTGGTCGTCACAATCATTATTGCTGTAATAGCATCCATGGATTTTCTCAGCATGCATAAAAATGAAGAGATTGCCCATAATCCCTCCATTACTGAGATAAAGATGCTAAGCCAGTATTCGCCGAGATTAAAGGGTACCAGTCTCGATACTGAAGTATATTTCTTTGACAGCGGCATAGAGGGCGGTACCTTCCTCATCCTTGGAGGAACCCATCCAAATGAAACAGCAGGTTTGGTTGCTGCAACAGCCTTGATTGAGAATATAAGCGTAGAAGAGGGTAGGGTAATAATAATACCTAGGACCAACAACAGCGGTTTCACCCATACTTCTCCCTTCGATGGTATGCAGGACTTCTTTACTCTTACTCTTGAAGATGGCACAGAACGTACCTTCAGGGTAGGAAACAGGCTTACAAATCCTGTCCATCAGTGGCCAGACATGAACTACTATGAAGGAAACAGCGGCAGAACAATATATGGAACGGAAAACGCAGAAGTGAGAAATGTAAACCGTCTGTATTATGGAACTGAAGACGGTGTTCTCACGGAACAGGTGTGTTACGGTATCTACAATCTCATCAATGAGGAAAACGTATCCATAACCATGGATATGCACGAAGGTTCACCTGAGTTTTTGTATCTGGATTGTACTATGGTCAATATGAAGAGGGACAACACCACTGCAATGTCCATTGCTTCGGATATGGCTCTCTCAATGAACTTCGATGATTTGGATATGAGGGCTGAGTATTCAGGCGTCACATCCTATGGCCTTTCCCATAGAAGTCTTGGAGACAATACTGACTCCATGATGACCTTGATGGAGACCTATAACCCATCCATGGGACCACTTCATGGCAAAATGGACGATGATTTGATAATATATGGTAATGAGCCCAACTACTATGAGGCCCATAAGGATGGATACATATACTTTGATGTCCCGGAGGATGGATACCCGCTTATAGAGCGTGTGGCCAGACACATGACATGTATCAGGTACCTTTCTGAAGCCTTTACTTGGGAGTATCCTGAAATGGCCATAACTATTTCAGGTATTCCTGAATACCAGGAAATAGTAGATGGCGGCTTTGATCTTATTCTCAAGCCTCTTTCTTAAAGCGAATGTTAAGGAGTAAAAATATGAAAAGAATTCTTTTGACAATGGTAATGATTTCACTTTTGGTGATTCCTGCTTTTGCAGCCACCAAGACCAGCACGACACCTTCTACAGGAACAGTCGAGGGAGCCGCCACATATTCACAGGAAGTCGCCGCCCAGTATAAGTATCAGACGGACAGCAAAAACAGAAAGGTTACAATTGGAACTATTACTGAGAAGTTCCAGGGACCTGTTCTTGTAACATCTTTCGGCCAGAGCACAGACGGCTCGATGATCGAGCAGGTAATGAAGAGACTTAAGACAGTTGCATATACTTACAACCCTACAGCTACAAGCGCAGATCTCGGTGGAGTAAAGACAGTTGTCATTGCTGTAGGCAACTCCACAAAGGGCCTTGGAGCCGCAGGTATCAGCCAGGATCAGGAGACGGCAAGAGCCAAGGAGTTTATGGCTGCTGCCAAGAAGGCAGGTGTCAAGGTCATCTGCTGCCATATTGGTGGTGCCACAAGACGTGGAGCTCTCTCAGATGCTTTTGCAGATATGGTTCTTCCTCTTTCTTCCTATATTCTTGTTAAGGAAGATGGAAACGAAGACGGTAAGTTCACATCATTTGCCGCAGCAAACAATATTCCTATTACACTTGTTTATGGTTCCAAGGATACTGTAGACGCATTCAAGCAGATCTTCTAAGGAGGAGACACTTTGGATATAGAACTGATATGCCTTCTCTCGATGTTGGGAGTATTCCTTCTTTCCAATCTTCTCTTTAAACTTCCAGTATCCATTTCCATGATACTGGGAGCTGTTGCAGGAGCCTTGGTAGGTGGAGAAGGAATACCCTTGAGACACTTGGCTGAAGGTACATTTGCATACCTCGATACATCCCTCATCATCTCTACAGCCATGCTGTTTATGGCTGCAATTGAGGAGTCAGGGGCTCTTGAGGCACTGTCGTCGGCAATAGTCAGGAAGTTTTATAGGCTTCCTGCCCTAATGTTGATACTCCTTGGCCTTGTAGTAATGTTTCCTGGAATGATAACAGGTTCCTCTACAGCTGCAGTACTTAGTGCAGGAGCTTTGGTTGCACCTGTTCTTTTGCTTATAGGTATACCAAAGGAAAAGACCGGTGCCATTATTTGCATGGCTGCCATTATGGGCATGGCCGCTCCTCCCATCAATATACCTGCAATGCTTATTGGCGGCGGTGTCGATATGCCATACATCGGTTTTGACGGTCCTTTGTTTTTGATGACAATTCCTGCAGCAATATTCATTGTTCTTTTTCTAGGATTAAAGTACTGCAAGAATCTCAGAATCGAAGATCTGGAGAAGAGCTTGGATGTCGAGACGGGAAAGAAGTATGGTTTCAGACTCTATATCCCTATTTTTGTATTGGTGGCCCTGTTGGTTCTATCAAAGGTCGTTCCCTCTTTCCCTCAGCTTGGAACTTGTCTAATATTCCTTATTTCAGCTTTTGTGGCCTGCTTCACAGGTAAGCGCTTCAATCCTTGGAAGAAGGCTTTGGATGCCATGGAGACCACAATTCCTGTAATAGCAAAGCTTATGGGAGTAGGAATGTTCATTCAGGTTCTGACTTTGGTTGGAGCAAGGGGATGGATAGTAGTATCTTCCCTAAGCCTGGGCTTGGCTTTCGTATACTTTGCTTCCTGTACGGTAATGCCTGCCTTCGGTGCTGTTTCCAGCTATGGTGCCGCATCTGTAATGGGTGTGCCGTTTTTGCTTGTCATGATACAGAACGGAGGCTGCAACGACATCGTAGTTGCAGCAGCCCTCTCTTTCCTTTGCTGCCTGGGAGACATTATGCCTCCTACAGCTTTGGCAGGTAACTATGCAGCACAGATTGTAGGTTTGAAGTATAGTAGAGTGCTCAAGAACTGTATTGTTCCCTTTGTGGTATGTGTGCTTATAGGACTTGTTGTCATGCTTTCTTCTTCCTATCTGGGTTTTCTTACAAGGTGAGGTGAGTCATGTTAATGTACGTTTATTTGGCAATTCTTGCCTTTGTTGTGGTTTTGACAACTGTAAATCTCTATAGAAAAAAGAATAGTATATGGTTTCAGATTGATGCTGGCATAGTTCTGGTCACTTTGCTATTGAGACTGTTTTTGATTAAGTGAGGGTATGATGAAGAAGATTCCTAAACACATTATTTCAGCTTTCATCATAACTCTTGTGGTCATAGCCCTGGTTGTCTA
Source organism: Spirochaetales bacterium (assembly GCA_022785155.1). Taxonomy (GTDB): domain Bacteria; phylum Spirochaetota; class Spirochaetia; order Sphaerochaetales; family Sphaerochaetaceae; genus Ornithospirochaeta. The sequence continues at coordinate 3,943 of JALFRH010000052.1, read as the reverse complement.
CCTGGGAAGGGTTTTTTCTTCCCAAAAGGAAGCTGAACCTATTTATCCAGGCCCAGGGGTGACGGATGTGAAGATGCTCTCATATTGGTATCCTGAACTTGAAGGAACCAATGGCGACACGGAAGTCTATATCCTTGATAGCGGAGTGGAGGGAGCCAGCATGCTTGTTCTGGGTGGAACCCATCCAAATGAGCCATCAGGCTTTATTTCTGCAGTCATGCTGATAGAGTGGTGTGAGCCGGAGGAAGGAAAGCTATATGTAATTCCTAGGGCTAACAACAGCGCCTTCACCTGCACAGATCCTTTGGAGGCCGCTCCCACCCGTTTCTATATCGAGACAGGAAACGGAGAGAGATGGTTCCGTTTCGGATCCCGTGCAACCAATCCCATCGACCAGTGGCCTGACAGTGAAATCTACGTACATGCAGCATCCGGCCAGAAGTTAAGTGGAAGCGAAGTGAGAAACCTTAACAGAGCTTATCCGGGAAGAACCGACGGTACATTTACAGAGAAGATAACTTACGGTATTACAAAGCTCATTGAAGACGAGAAGATATCCATGACAGTGGATCTTCATGAGGCTTCTCCTGAGTATACTACCGTAAACGCAATCGTGGCCCATGAAGATGCAGTAGGCCTGGCGAATATGATGCTTTGGATGGTTGAAGAGGACCTTACGATCTCCGTAGAGCAGTCTCCGAAGAATCTTCATGGATTGACCCATAGGGAGTTGGGTGATTATACAGACACCCTTGCAATGCTTATGGAGACTGCAAATCCATCCCAGGGACGTTTACATGGCAAGATCGATGCAGACTTGGTTGTGACAGGAAAAGATAAGTTCTACTTGAGGGCTTCTGAGTATGGTGCAGTCACTGTTCCATATACAGAGGATGGAATTTCCCTTACAGAGCGTTGCGCCCGTCATATTACTTGTCTAATCGGCCTATGTGATATGTATGATGGAGATGACGGATTTATTTCCCTTGGTTGGGATATGCCGACTTATGGTGAAATAATTGAAAACGGTATAGGTTATTATCTGGCGGACCCGGAATAAGATGATGAAGTATATATCTCTATTGATTCTGCTGTTATCCTTTTCCTTTCCACTCTTTTCCACTGAGAAGGTAAATATTCTCGGTGTTGAAATGGAGTGGGATGGATATAAAGTCAAGGAAAGCGAAACGGACTTGGATCCCTACTCCACCTCCTTTGATGATATAGGGGAGGGTAGATTTTTCCAAAGTGAATATCCTGTGGATAAAGAGAGATATACCATCAATCAGGGGAATATGGGTGAGACTGAAGTCATCCATATACATAGTGATAATCCCGGGCCTATAATCTATATTGTTGCAGGGGTGCATGGTGACGAGAGGGCGGCCTGGTACGCAGGGATAATCATGGAGAACGCCACAATCCGAAGTGGAGAATTATATATCCTTTCTCCTGCCAATAAACCGGGAGCCGAGAGACGAAACAGATACTTCTATTCTTCCCAGGATCTCAATAGGAGTTTTCCTGGCTCCTTGGATGGAACCGAGGCTGAGAAAATGGCCTACGCCATATTTCAGGATATAAAGAGGGTGGAACCTGATTTCGTCCTTGACCTGCATGAAGCCATTGTCTATACCGAGGGAAGGGATTTCCTGGGTTCCACTTATATATTCTCTGATCTGGATTTGATGTCCGATCTGTTTTTTGATCTTCTTTGGGCTACAGAAGAGGGGGAGTTGTGTCATAACCCCTTCTCATATACAGGGCCTGGTCCTATGGGAAGCCTCAACAACACTGTAAGCTTCCAGTTGAAGATACCTGTCATTACAGTGGAGACCTTCAGGGGTTTCGATATAAAGAGAAGAGTATACGACCAATTGGACAGTGTGCAGTTCGTTTTGGATTACTACGGGATGGTGTAATATGGAAAAGGCCAGACAGTTTCTATGTATTTATGATAAGAGCAATGACTATAATGAAAGACTTCTTTCTCTTTATAACGGACTCTATATTTTGCTGAAAGATGAAATATGGAGTAAAGTCCAGGGCATAGGCATGGAAAGAGAGAGACTGGAAGATGCCTTGGCATATGTCAGGGAAGATGAGGAGAAGAGTGGAAAGACAGTCCTATCCAATGCAGAGCTCTCTCATCTACGTTCTCTTCTCTCATCCCTCTTGGAAGAAAAATAGGCTTGGTCAGCCGCCGAGCCTTTTCAAGGTTTCCTTCGCCTTCATTCTGAATTCAGGTTTCATGCCCTTGTTGTCGCTTAGGATTTCAAGGCACTCAATAACCATGTCTTCGTCGATGATGGATTTTGCAACACGCATCCTTTCTTTGGTTTCTTCTATATTCGAGTCGTGATGGCCTATTTGCTTCTTGAAATAGCCTTCTGCGATTTTATCAAAACCCTCTTCTGTATCCAGTTCCTTTCTCTTGTCATAGAGATCTCCCAAACGGGATGAAAGAAAGGACTTGCCTGCGTCCCTTATGGCTCTACCCAATGCAGCACTGTTCATTGTCTACTCCTGGTTGATGGTAACAGTTTTGCTTTATATTTTTCAACTTATCCTTTCCAATGCTTTAGGGTGGGAAGAAGGGCGGACATATACTCCCTGACACTTTCTTCGCTGTACTTTTCATTTGAAAGGTGTTTGGAGCAGTAGGTTATAAGGTCTTCCATGTTACTGTATGCGAATTTTCCGTCACTATAACACCACTGGCAGTAGTCCTGGTTTATGGCGCCGTCGGTTTCACGGCTCATAAAGGAGTCTTCCAGCTCCATACCGCAACACTGACAGATCAACTTCTCCTTTGATCCCAAAAGTGTGTTTATGGATACATCGAAAAGCCTTGAAAGCTGTTTCAATGCCTCAATGTTGGGTGTAGTCTCTCCTGTCTCCCATCTTGATACAGCCTGTCTTGTTACATAGACTTTCTCAGCAAGTTCTTCCTGGGTCATATTATTCTTGGTCCTAAGATTGAAAATAACGTCTTTTGTTTCCATTTCGTCCTCCACTACGAGTATCGAATAGGAGAGAAGAGGTGTAAAGAAACAGCTTGTTGCTATTGAAAACAGAATAGGAAGTATTTCGATTGTTCCTAAATAAAAAGCTTTCATCTCGTAGGGATAGTAAAAATCGTTGCAGTACCGACTTTAGTTGGATACTACAACGATGAAGATGTTCAAAGACTACTTCATTAAGTCCTCTTATGTCGCTATTCCAGCGTACTGTGTCATATACAATTCATAATACTTGCCCTTCTTCTCCAAAAGCTCATTATGGGTTCCCTCTTCGATGATTCTTCCCCGGTCCATGACCACTATCAGATCTGAATCCCTGATTGTTGAGAGACGATGGGCAATGACAATGCTGGTTCTGTTTTCCATGACCTTATGCATGGCACTTTGTATGGCCTTTTCCGTCCGTGTATCTACATTGGAAGTCGCTTCGTCAAGAATAAGGATCTTGGGGTCGGCTACATATGCCCTGCTGATGGCAATAAGCTGTCTTTGTCCTTGGCTTACGTCGTAAATCCATTAATTATCAAGGTGCCTAACAAAATATGAAGACCGTTTTTTAATGGAGAAGGGGATAGGTCTGTAAGTATAGTGACACTTTCAAATTGCCATGAAATATAAAACTCTATGGTATATTGTTGATACTCCCAGTAGCATTTTGTGCTATATGGTTTGTTTTTTCTCTTTTGTAATATCTTGTTTTATCAAAAGTTATAGGGGGAAAAATATAAACTTCCTTTCTTCCGGCCCTATTTCCCAGGGATATCAAAAAGAAAGGAAGTTGTAGAAAATGTATCTTCTTTATTCCAGTCTCAATATGGAATGGAGGATTGACTTTACGTTTTGTAATATGTCTTCCCTTGAAATAAGGCCCAGCTCCAATGCCTTTTCTACACGTTCAGGGTATCCATTTCCCATTTTCA
>JALFRH010000012.1 GCA_022785155.1 Spirochaetales bacterium | reverse complement strand
CTCCGCATCGGCCATCAAGTGCCATAGATCTGCCAATGGAGGAGAATGCGCCCAAATATGCAGATCTTGGTTTGTAGACGAGGAGAGTGGAAAAAAAGGCTTCTTCTTCTCCATGGAAGATATGGATGCCGGCGAAGAGATCCTTACCTTGGACAGAATGGGAATCGACAGCGCCAAGGTGGAGGGAAGACTGAAAAGCCCTGAGTATTATGCATATGTTGCAAGATACTATAGAGGCATATTGGACAGAGGATATGTAGACGAAAAAGAGAAGGAGAATGCTGCCGTAACTTTCCTTAGAAAGAGTGGCGACGGATACTTCAACTACAAAATGGACAGGCCTTCCCTTCTTTCCGGTGGTTATCCCGGCCATATGGGTGTGAAGGTCGGAAAGGTCACAAAGGAAGAGGGAAATATAAGGACTGTGGAGACAGGGGTAAGCGTAGAGTCCCATGATGGTCTCCAATACTTCACCCAAGATAAGTTCGGCCTTCCTGTGGCTGAAAAATTCTCAGCCAATGTAACGGGAAAAGGCAGAGGCTTTGTAAAACTGAGGATAGATACAAAAAACAGGATCTTGGGCAAAGAGATTTATAAGATTTCAGACTCCACCAAAAAAGAGAAAATCCAGAGTACGAACATCCCCCTATACAGAAAGCCTGTAGATATTTCCATAACTATAGGGAAAGATAGAATGACAGCTTCCGCCTTGGGAGAAATAACAGAAAGGGAAATTGTACTCGAGGAATCGAAATCGGGGGCAAGCACAGAAGAAAGGTTATGCAACACCTTCAGGGAATCGGGTACATCAAAATATACTCTCTCCTCACTTGAATACAACAACCTCTCCGGCCTTACAAACCCCTTCATCCCTCCTTCAACTCTAAAAGAGTTCAGAAGAGCTTTCTATGAAAAGCTTGACGGGCACCTAATTGAAAGAACGACAATTCCAGAAACGAGGGAAGAAATAAAGGCGCTGACCTTGCCCAGAAGAGAGTTGCTCTCCTCCGATCTACCTTGGTCAATAGAGCCCAAAGAGATTGAAGGAAGGACCTATATTACCCTTCCTCCTGTGACATTTAATGAAAAAGAGATTTGGAATAAGGCTTTGGAAAATATCAAAGGAAAGACCAATGTAACAATTGGGCTAAACAACATAGGACAGATAAATTTTGCCAAAGCACACCCTGAGTTTTCATATTTCATTGATATTTGGCTATATGCTGCAAATAGATTTTCTTCCAGTTTGTTCTATGAAAATATACCGAACCTTATTGGAGGCTACCTTTGGTTTGAAAGAAAACAATGGTCTAATAACTGGGTTTGGCGTCCATCTGTGACAAATTTTGAGCCACCGTACTTCATTTCGCGTACTTGTTACCGTCATGATGCACTGGGGGAGGAGTGCAGAGGATGCAAAAGAAAGTATGACTATAAGCTATCCCAAACCCCCGATAGGTTCATACTTAAGGTGCGTTCCTGCCTTACAGTGTTGGAGAGAATCAAAGAATAGTACCCTGATGGTTAACAATTACTATAAATGTAATGGGTTAATTTATCCCCAGCAGTTGACAGTCGACTTTTTCCATGCTTAGATAATTTCAGATTAAAGTTTGGGATTTTCCGACCCTTTTCCGTATATACATGTAAGAGCTGGCTTTCTGCCAGCTCTTTCTATTTATAACATAATCTCTATTTTTATTTGATTATTCACTTGTCTTTTCCAAGAAACAGGACCATAGATTATCCTCTGGAGGCGGAGCAATGATCTTCATTTCCGTCTTTTTTACTGGATGGATAAAGGTGATGGACCTGGCATGAAGACAGATTCCTCCGTCCCTATTGCTTCTTGCAGCCCCATATTTCAAATCACCCTTAATGTGAAGACCAATGGCTGCCAGCTGTGCCCTGATCTGATGGTGCCGCCCTGTATGAAGGTTTATTTCCAACAAATGGTAGTTGTCGGAGGAAGAGAGAAGAGTATAATCCAGTTTCGCTATTTTGCTTCCATTTTTTTCTACAGAATAAGCGGTACTCTTATTGTTCTCACTGTTTCTGACAATGTAATGGACCAAGGTGGCTTTTTCTTTCTGGGGGCGTTTATCTACAATAGCCCAATATATTTTCTTCACTCCTGAGCCTCTGAACATTTCATTGAGCCTTATAAGAGCTTTCTCCGTCTTGGCATATACAACGATGCCGCTGGTAGGTCTATCCAGACGATGGGGAATCCCCAGGTAAACATTTCCAGGCTTATTGTACGTAACCTTCAGATACTCTTTTACATCGTCGGCAAGAGTCCTGTCTCCCGTATCGTCTCCCTGAACCAGTTCTCCTACCCTTTTATTCACTACAATAAGGTGATTGTCTTCATATAGAATTCTATTTTTGTCCAACATAATTATCCTCAGTCAAAAAGCGTAGGCTCAGCCTCTGCACTGGTCTTTGGGTCTTTGGTCTGTTTGATCACCAGTTTCTCCAACTCCTTGGTTGTAAGCTGGTTACCTTGGCCGGAGGAAGTCTTGAGGATCTTGAAATCCGCAAACCTGAAGTCTTCTTCAAGAACCCTGTACTTCATTCCTTCCTTATATTTGACATGGATGATGGCAGAAGGATAGAGACAGATCTTCTTTATCTTGGCTTTTTCCGGGATGGTGGTGTAGGTCTTATCTATAGAGAAGGCGGAGATTTGGAAACGTTTTATCATCCAAAGCTTTTTGTCACCGATCTTATCGCGATAGATCATCGTGAATATTTCTTTGGATATAATCTCTTTGTCTCCGTAGTTTATATAGAAGATACCCTCTTTTCCGGCAAATATCTTATCCGTTGTAGATGTCACACGATACTCGCCATTGTTCTTCATATAGAAGATTCTGTCGAATGTGCTTATCTTCAAGAGGCTTTCACCCGTCTTTACGTTGGTTCCAAGGTATCCTGTTTCAGGATCATACCTTACATCCATATTTCTGACAGCAACTTCCTTTGCGCTCTTATGTTCTATCTGTCCGATTTCACTCTTTCGGCCGTAGATGGAAGGATCGAACATACCCTCCAGGTCGGAGATGAAATCTTCTGCATATTCTATGATGTGCTCCAACCTGTATTGGCAGAGAGATATGTCGGCTTCAATCTCCTTGATCTCTTGTCTGTTTTTCTCGATATCAAAGAGTGAGATTCTCCTGATTGGAATCTTCAAGAGTCTCTCTACGTCGTCATGGTCAGGGAGAACACCTTCGATTTCATCCAGGAAGGGCTTGAAGCCTGTTACGACAGCCTTTTCCACGCTTTCTGCTGACTCTTTGTTTTCAATCTTTTTATAGATTCTCTCCTCAATGAAGATCCGTTCCAGCGTCCTTGCCCTGAGTTTGTCTTTCAGGTGGCCCATTTCAATGTTGAGCTCTTTTCTGAGAGTATCCACCAAATGGTCTGCATGGAACTTGATCTGTTCACTTATTCCTACGACTTTAGGCAGACCATCCACTATCACCAGAGGATTCACGCTTATTTTCTTCTGGCAATCTGTCGTAGCGTAGAGTATGTCCACCATATCTTCGGAGTACACTCCTCTCTGCCAACATATTTCGATATTGGCCTTTTCCGCAGTGTAGTCATTGATGGAGGCTATCTTCAGCTGTCCTCCGGCATCAGCCTTCTTTATCGACTCTATGAGAGAGGAGGAAGTGACTTCATATGGAAGTTCCTCTATTACAAGTTTCTTTGGATCCGATGTGTTGAACTTGGCCCTGACGGTCACCTTTCCCCTTCCGTCGTCGTAGTCGGAGACATCCACTGTGCCTCCTGTAGGGAAGTCGGGATATATTTCAAAATCCTCACCTCTCAAGGCCTTCTTCTGGCATTCCAGGACTTCAAGTATGTTATGGGGGAGGATTTTGGTGGACATACCTACGGCGATGCCGCTGGTTCCTGTAATGGCTACTACAGGCACCTTTGCCTGGAATACTACAGGCTCTTTGTTTCTTCCGTCATAGGAGTCTACATATTCGGTGATCTCGGGAGAATACAATACTTTCTTTGCAAAGGGTTTGAGACGACACTCTATGTATCGGGCGGCAGCGGCACTATCTCCGGTGAGGATGTTTCCATAGTTACCTTGGCCTTCGATGAAGAGGCCGTCGTTCTCAATGTTTACAAGGGCACCGTATATCGAGGCGTCTCCATGAGGATGGTACTTCATGGCCTCTCCCACCACTCCAGCCACCTTATTGAATCTTCCATCGTCGATGGAGATCATTGTATGGAGAATTCTCCTCTGTACAGGCTTGAAGCCGTCCAACAAGTCTGGAATGGCCCTGTCCCTGATTACATATGATGCATATTCAAGAAAATAGTCTTTATATAGTTTTTCAGCTCGTGCCATCCAACAAGTTCTCCATTATGAAGTCTCTTCTATCAGGTGTATTGTCACCCATATAGAATTCCATTTCACGCCTGATTTCTGCAAGGCTATCGTAGGTTACGGGAACAAGGCGTATATCGTCACCGATGAATGCTTTGAACTCATTGGGGCTGATTTCACCCAGACCTTTGAACCTGGTGACCTCAGCGCCTTTTATCTTCTTTATGGCCTCATCCCTTTCGTCTTCAGAGTAACAATAACAGTTCTCCTTCTTGTTTCTTACTCTGAAAAGAGGCGTTTCAAGAATATAGAGCCTGCCTTGTTCTATGAGTTCTTCGAAGTATGTGAAGAAATATGTCATAATCAGGATACGGATATGGAAGCCGTCTACATCGGCATCGGTTGCGATGACGACTTTTCCATATCTCAGGTTCTCTATGCTTTCTTCAATACCAAGGGCGATCATCATGTTGTAGAGTTCTTCGTTCTTATATATCTCGGTTCTGTTCTTTCCCTGGACGTTGAGGATCTTTCCTCTAAGGGCGAAGATGGCCTGATAATCGCTGTTACGGGACTTTGTAATGGTTCCTGCTGCAGAATCCCCTTCTGTAAGGAATATCATGGATTTCTCGGCTTCCTCTTTATGGGAAGCAGGGGCGGAGTTCAGGTGATATCTGCATTCCTTGAGCTTCGGAATATTAATTGCGACTCTCTTGGCCTTCTCTTTGGCGCCGTTTCTTACTGCAGCCTCTTCTTTATGGACCTTTTCGTTGCTGAGGATCTTTTCCTCCAGACCCTTTGCAATTTCCTTGTTCTTCATTAAGACATCTATGACGGCAGCCTTCACCTCAGGCACTATCCAGGCCCTTACATCAGTGTTGCCAAGCTTATTCTTCGTTTGGGACTCGAAGACCGGATTCATGACTTTGATGGCCACAGTGGCCACAATGCCGTCTCTTATTTCAGGAGCAGCCCAGCTTTTATGGAAATATTCGTTTATTCCCTTCAGGACTCCTTCCTTGAAGGCGGCTTCATGGGTTCCTCCATCAGAAGTGTATTGTCCATTTACATAACTATGGTAGCTTTCGCCATATCCATTGGTATGGGTAAAGGAAAACTCAAGGTTCCTGCTTTTGTAGTTGATGAGAGGATAGAGGCCGTCATCTCCAAGAATCTTCTTTACAAGATCCATGAGACCACCGGCGCTTTTTATGGTTTTTCCATTAAAAGAAATGATGAGGCCTTTATTAAGATAGGCGTAGTTCCAGAGTCTTTCCTTTATGTAGTCTTCGTTATAGGTATATTTGCCGAAAATGGCAGGGTCGTCATCGGGGATGAAGGAAACGAAGGTTCCGTTGGGTTCTTCACCCTTTCCCTTTTCCTTATGTACAAGCTCCCCCCTTTCGAAGACAGCGTTCATATACTCCCCTTCTCTCCAGGAAGTGATCTCAAAGTATGATGAAAGGGCGTTTACAGCCTTGGTACCTACACCATTGAGGCCTACGGAGTATTGGAAGGCTTCGTTATCGTACTTGGCGCCAGTATTTATGACGGAGACACATTCAATAAGCTTATTGAGAGGGATACCTCTTCCATAGTCCCTTACGGTACATTTCTGGCCATCGAGGGTCACTATAATCTTACTTCCATTCCCTTCCATGAATTCATCGATCGAGTTGTCGATGACTTCCTTAAGGAGAATGTAGATTCCATCTTCAGGATGGGATCCGTTTCCCAACCTTCCTATGTACATTCCAGGACGCTGTCTTATGTGTTCAATGCTTGATAGTGTTCTGATATTACTTTCGTCATACGCCATAATTTGTATTATAGCGTTATTTCCTCCACTTCTTCAAACTTGGTTTTTATAAACATGATATAATCAAGGAGAGAGGAAATATGAGAAGAGCATACTGTTTTGTTTTGGTCCTGTTTTTATTCTGCTCCTCCCTTTTTTCTTCTGTTGAAAACCAGGAATCTGGTCTCCATTAATATTTATCAAATGTGTCGTAAAACTCCTTGATTCAGCTCTGGGGATATAGCTGGGACAGGCTTGAGATTGGTGGGGCCCTGTCATCATCCATGGTACACATGGGGCTGGGTTTGCTGTTTACAGAAGGTCAACCTTTGATCGGCATGATGATAAGTACAGCTCTTGGCGGCGTAGACACATATATTCGGTATGATCTTTTTCCCAGTCCAAAATACGAGCTGTCTCTAGGTATGGCCACAGTCGCAACCTACTCTCTCTTGGGAGCCTCTGACATAACTGTGGCGTCAGGTGCCTCTATGAGGGCATCCTATTCTACAAAGAAAGGAGCCAAAATATTCGTGGAATCCAGTCTTCCCATCTATGGCCTGGAGTATACAGATTCCTGTGTCCAAGCCTCTGAAGGGGAGGAATGGAAACAGAAAGTGCATTGGAGCATGGTTTACTGCTGTTCAACAAAGGCATCAATTACACATTTGAGTTGTTGATCACCATAAGAATCGGAATGGAAATGCTTTTTTGACAAAGATATCCTTGCCGGTGGTCAAAGCCAAGAGAAAAATGGAAGCCAAAG
>JALFRH010000167.1 GCA_022785155.1 Spirochaetales bacterium | reverse complement strand
AAAGATTAGATTCATGTGCACAGCATTCCGTGACGGTTTCCAGTCCGTATACGGAGCAAGAGTATTCACAAAAGACTTCATGCCTGCAGTTGCAGCAGCAAGAGAAGCAGGTATCACACACTTCGAAGCAGGTGGCGGAGCTAGATTCCAGTCTCTCTACTTCTATACAAACGAAGACGCATTCGACATGATGGACGAATTCAGAAGAGTCGCTGGTCCTGATGCAAATCTTCAGACCTTGGCTCGTGGTGTCAACATCGTCGGTCTCGATTCCCAGCCAAGAGATATGATCAAACTCCATGCAGAACTCTTCAAAAAGCATGGTATGACGACAATCAGAAACTTCGATGCCCTCAACGATGTAAACAACCTTATCGACAGCGGCAACGCCATCCATAATGCTGGCCTCAAGCATGAAGTCACAGTAACAATGATGAGCCTTCCAGAGGGTGTGACAGGTGCCCATGACCCGGATTTCTATGAAAGAATACTCAAAGAAATCATCGCAGCTAAGATTCCTTTTGATTCTCTCTGCTTCAAGGATGCTTCAGGTACATCAACTCCTCATGTAGTCTATGAAACAATCAAGAGAGCAAGAAAGCTTGTGGGACCAAACTTGAACATCGTATTCCACTCCCACGAGACAGCAGGCGTATCAATCCAGCAGTACATGGCAGCTATCGAAGCCGGTGCAAGCCAGGTGGACCTTTCCATGTCTCCTGTTTCAGGTGGAACATGTCAGCCTGACATCATCACAATGTGGCACGCTCTCAGAGGAACAGACTACACCCTCGACATCGATATCGAGAAGGTAAAGAAGGCTGAAAAGGTATTCGAAGACTGCATGGCAGACTACTTCCTTCCTCCAGAAGCAACAAAGGTAAACCCTGAAATTCCATTCTTCCCACTCCCAGGCGGAGCCCTCACAGCAAACACACAGATGCTCAGAGACAACAACCTTATGGATAAGTATCCTCAGATCGTTGCAGCTATGGGTGAAACAGTCGCTAAGGGTGGTTTCGGAACTTCAGTTACACCTGTATCTCAGTTCTACTTCCAGCAGGCATTCAATAACGTTATGTTCGGACCATGGAAGAAGTTTGCTGAAGGTTATGGCAAGATGGTTCTCGGTTACTTTGGTAAGACTCCGGTTGCTCCAGACCCAGAAGTTGTAAAGCTTGCTTCAGAGCAGCTCCACTTGGAGCCTACAACAGAAAAGGTTGTGGACATCAACGATAGAGATCCTAAGAAGGGCGTTGCAGCAGCAAAGGCTATGCTGGAAGCTGAAGGCCTCCCTCTTACAGACGAAAATATCTTCATCGCAGGTGCTTGTAAGGAAAAGGGCATCCTCTACCTTACAGGAAAGGCTAAGGTAAACGGCGTCAGACTTAAGAGCCAGATGAAGGCTGCAGAGCCAAAGGCTGAGGCAAAGCCAGCTAATGCCAACCACGAATACACAGTAACAGTCGGCGGAAAGGCATATGGCGTCAAGCTTCAGGGTGGAAAAGCAATTGTCAACGGCGTCGAATATCCACTTAATGTTGAAGATGGAATCAAGGCTTCTTCCGCTCCAAAGAAGGTCACAAAGACTACAGGCAGCACAGAAGTCAAGGCTCCAATGCCAGGTCTTGCCCTCAGATTCAACGTCAAAGTCGGAGACAGCGTAAAGAAGGATCAGGTTCTCTGTGTCATGGAAGCTATGAAGATGGAGAACGAAATCTATGCTCCATGTGACGGTGTCATCTCCGCTATCGTCGCTACTCAGGGTGCTCAGCTCCAGGCTGGTGACGTACTCATGACAATCGGCGGAACAGTGGTTGAAGAAGTTGTCGAAGAAGCTCCAAAGGCTGAAGAGGCTCCAAAGGCTCCAGCTGCAAACGGCGGAACATCAATCACAGCTCCAATGCCGGGTCTCGCCCTCAGATTCAACGTCAAGGTCGGCGACAGCGTAAAGAAGGATCAGGTTCTCTGTGTCATGGAAGCTATGAAGATGGAAAATGAAATCTACTCTCCATGTGACGGCACTGTTGCATCCATCAGCGTCAACCAGGGTGATCAGCTCCAGGCTGGCGATGTGATCATGACAATCGCGTAAGGAATTATTGTAATGAACGACATACTTAACGGACTTTATCAGCTGTGGATTACAACAGGACTCTACGGCTTTATCCATGAGGAGAAGGGTTGGGGCATGGCTGTCATGATCCTCGTAGGTTTCCTTCTTCTCTACTTGGCTATCAAGAAAGGTTTTGAGCCACTGTTGCTGATTCCAATCGGAATGGGATGTATTCTTTCCAACATTCCATACGCTTATATCGCAGGCGTCGATCCTACAAGCACTCATGCAGCTGCAGGCTTCATCAAGATTCTCTACGATGCAGGTATCGAGACAGGTCTCTTCCCTATCCTCATCTTCATGGGTGTAGGATCAATGACAGACTTCGGTCCGCTCATTGCCAACCCAAAGACACTTCTTTTGGGAGCTGCTGCCCAGTTGGGTATCTTTACAGCTCTCTTGGGTGCTCTTTGCCTCTCCTTCATCCCTGGAATCAACTTCGACCTTGCAGTAGCAGGTTCAATCGGTATCATCGGAGGTGCTGACGGTCCTACAGCCATTTATGTAACATCCCGTCTGGCCCCGGCCTACCTTGGTTCCATTGCTGTTGCGGCATACTCATATATGGCCTTGGTTCCTGTAATCCAGCCACCTATCATGAAGATGCTCACAACAGAGAAGGAAAGAAAGATCAGAATGTCTCAGCTAAGGCCTGTTTCCAAGGTTGAGAAGATCATCTTCCCATTGATGGTAATCACAATCTGTGCTCTTCTCCTTCCATCTGCAGCTCCACTTATCGGCGCTTTGATGTTCGGTAACTTGGCTAAGCAGTGCGGAGTAATCGGAAGACTTGCCGATACAATGGAAAACGCTTTGATGAACATCGTAACAATCTGTCTTGGTCTCTCCGTAGGTTCCAAGATGGCTGCCGACAGATTCCTCAACCTTGAAACATTGGGTATCCTCTTCTTGGGTATGATTGCATTCGGAATCGGTACAGCAGGCGGTGTACTCCTGGCAAAACTTATGAACAAGCTGGATCCAAAGCATCCTATCAACCCTCTCATCGGTGCCGCAGGTGTATCTGCCGTTCCTATGGCAGCACGTGTAGCTTCCAAGGTTGGACAGGAAGCAGATAGCCAGAACTTCCTCTTGATGCATGCAATGGGACCAAACGTTGCAGGTGTCATCGGAAGCGCTGTTGCAGCAGGAACACTCTTGGCTGTTGTTCCTGGAATGCTCCAGTCTCTTCAGCCACTTTTGGGCTGATGGCATAATATGCTCATAGGGCTCACCTGAAAGGGTGGGCCTTTATTGTTGACGACCTCTATTAAATGTATATAATGTACTTATTCAACAAGTACAATAAAGAAAGCAATGACACTTTTTATTTCCAATTCGTCAGATGACGCCATCTATATTCAGATTGAGAACCAGATAAAAGATCAGATTCTCAAAGGGGAACTGTCATCAGGCACTCCCCTTCCTTCCATGAGGGTTCTTGCCAAGGATCTGAGGGTAAGCGTCATAACTGTACAGAAGGCCTATGAAAATCTCTCCAGGGAGGGATATATCACCACAGGAGTCGGAAGAGGAACTTTCGTCAGCGAAATAAAGGAAGAAAAGCTGAAGGAGAAGAATCTACTTCTTGTGGAGGAGGCTGTAATGGATGCAGCCAGAAAGGCCAGACGTGGAGGAATCGGGAAAGAAGCTGTCATTGAGCTCTTTGAAAAACACTTTGATATTGAGGTGGCCAATGACAATTCTGGAAACAAAGAATCTTTGTAAAAACTACTCATCATTTACTCTCGATGACATCAACCTTAAGATCAACAAAGGTGAGATAACTGCTCTTGTAGGTGAAAACGGAGCAGGAAAGAGCACCACCATAGGTTGCATCTCCTCCATAATCCAAAAAACTTCAGGAACCATCACCTTCCAAGGAAAGGATATTTCCCTTCTCTCTTCAAAGGAAAGGGAACGCCTTGCCTTTGCCTATGATGACACATCTTTTCCTTTGGACTTCACCATAAACGACATTGAAACATATGGAAGACTACTATTCTCCAGCTGGGATACAGGAAAATGGAATGATCTGAAGGAGAGACTCTCTCTCCCGGAGGGTAAGAGACTAAAGGAGTTTTCAAAGGGAATGAAAGCCAAAGCGGAGATAGCCTACTGCCTCTCCCATACCCCTGATCTGATAATCCTGGACGAAACCACAGCAAGCCTTGATCCTGTGGTGAGGGATGAACTCTTGGACCTTTTCCAGGAGTTTGTAATGGATGAGGAGAAGGCCATTCTCTTTTCTTCCCATATAACAAGCGATCTGGAGAAGATTGCAGATAGGATAGTATTCATCCATAAGGGAAAGCTGGTTCTATCCGTGGACCACAATGAACTGGAAGAGAAATGGGGAATAGCCCATGTAGACAAGGACTATACTTCCCTGAAGGAAGAGGGCGTATATTACGAAAGGAAGAGACCCTACTCCAAGGATCTTCTTATTTCAGACAAAGAAAGATTCAAAGAACTCCATAAAGAAGTGGCCATGGATGACGCCACCATCGAGTCCATACTTTTAATGATCGCCAGAGGAGAAGAAGAAGAAGAATGATCAAGGCTCTATTATTCAAAGATATAAACGTACTCAAAAGATATGCAAGATTACTACTTGTAATGGCCGTAGTCTGCTCTTTTCTTTTCAAGGACCAAGGATCTGCCTTGATAGTCATGATATACTCAGCTTCTCTTATGCTGACAACTATGGCCATAGATGAAAGGGAACACTTTCTTCGCCGCGCCATATCGGATAGCGGAAGGAAAAAGGAGATTGTCGGAGAAAAATACATTCTCCTATTGATGCTGGTGGGAATTGCGGGAGTATTATCAGTGATCTTGGAATATATTATGGCCTTGTTCTATCATAGGCCCCTTGCATGGGATGGAGTGGCGATGGAAATAATGACAGGTTTTGCCATAACTTCCTTCTCAGGAAGCACGACTATTCCCCTTACCCTGAAGTTTGGCTCAGAAAAGGCAAGGATAATACTCCTGTTATGCTACATGGTTCCTGCTGTATTCGTTATATGGCTATTCTCATCAATAGATATCACCCTCTCCCTTCCGTTGATAATCATTGCCACCGTCTTATTCTCGGTGCTCTGTAATATAGTATCCTTCCTTATTTCCTTGAGATTACTGGCAAAAAAGGATTTCTAGTCGAAAAGGTTTGCCTAATCCACCTCTTACACTCCATAATTGGAAGAAAGAGGTGGATATGACAGGTAAACGAAAGGATTATATTTCTTGGGACGAATACTTCATGGGAGTTGCAGTATTATCATCAATGAGAAGTAAGGATCCCAATACTCAGGTAGGTGCTTGCATAGTGTCTGACGACAATAAAATCATCGGAGTCGGATACAACGGTTTCCCTCGTGGCTGCAGTGACGACGATCTTCCTTGGGCAAGAGAAGGAGGATGGTGCGAAACAAAGTATCCCTATGTGTGCCATGCAGAGCTTAATGCCATTCTCAACTGCAACAACGCTTCCCTCCTGAAGGGCTCCACTCTCTATGTGGCCCTCTTTCCTTGCAATGAATGCGCAAAGGCTGTAATACAGAGCGGAATAAAGAAAATCGTCTATCTATCTGATAAATACAAAGACACCGATGCAACTAAGGCAAGTAAGAGAATGCTTGATGCCGCCGGAGTGGAGTACTCCCACCTGGAAACAGACAGAAAGGAACTGGTTTTGAAACTCCAATAGAACATGGAATATAGAATAAGAGAAATAAAGGAGGAGGAAATCGTAGAACTCCATCGTTTCCTCTACCTTGCAATCTATGTACACAAAGGAGAAACTCCACCTCCTTTCGACATTATCTACAAACCTGAACTACAGGTTTATGTAGATAACCTTGGAAAAGAGAAGGACGATCATATTCTTGTGGCTGAAGCGGAGAATAGAATCGTGGGCGCAGTATGGGTAAGGATCATGGACGACTACGGCCACATTGACGACGATACCCCTTCCCTTATTATTTCCGTGGAGAAGGAATATAGGGGTAAAGGAATAGGAAGCAGCCTACTCTCCGCCATGCTCTCCCTTCTCTCTGACCTTGGGTATAAATCTGTTTCCCTCTCATGCCAAAAAGAAAACTATGCTGTGTCCCTATATAAGCGCCTTGGCTTTTGTATTGTAAGGGACATAGATGAAGAATACATAATGAGAAAGACTTTTTAATCCATAGTCCATACTAGGGGATTCCATGCTCCCTAAGCAAAATACCCCCACTACCAACGGACATTCACATCCTATATAAATCGTGATACAGCAACGTAATGTTGCGACTTGTTGCTTTTCTTTTGACATATTTACGTTCTGAGATATAATGGACATATAGGTGGGTATCACAGACCGCTGCCATTGCCAGACAGAAGCTAAGGGGCCCCTTCATTGGTGTAAAACACAAATCAAGGGAGCGAAGCAATGTTCGGAATCAACGTAAACTCAAAGCATACAGAAACAAACGAAAACAAATCCCTTTTACGCTATTTAAGAGACGATCTACGAATAACATCAGCCAAGGACGGCTGCTCTGAGGGTGCATGCGGCACCTGCACCATTCTCTTTGACGGAGAAGCAGTGAAGGCCTGCACTCTTACAACAAAAATGGCTGACGGGCACTCCATCGTTACTGTAGAGGGGCTTACAGAATGGGAAAAGAGAGTCTACGACTACGCCTTCGGTAAGGCTGGAGCCGTCCAGTGCGGTTTCTGTATTCCTGGAATGGTAATGGCTGCAAAGGGGCTTTTGGATAAAGTCCCAGACCCAAGTGAAGAAGAGATTAGATTTGCCATAAGAAACAATATCTGCAGATGTACCGGCTACGTGAAAATCGTAGAGGCCATAAAACTTGCTGCAAAAATCTTCAGAGAGGGGGGACTCGAAGAAGAAAAGGAAGAATGGAAGATCGGGGCAAGGGTAAAAAGGCCTGATGTCAGGGAGAAAGTATTGGGTTACGGCAAATATCCGGATGACCTATATGTAGACGGCATGCTCCATGCAGTGGCCCTTCGTTCCAAATATCCTAGGGCAAAGCTTTTGTCCCTGGATAAGGAAGAGGCCCTTAAGGAAGAGGGCGTAGTCGCCATATTCACAGCCCAGGATATTCCTGGAAAAAAGACTGTGGGCCACATAGTAAAAGACTGGGAAGCCATGATAGGAATCGGGGAAACCACCCGCTTTCTCGGAGACCCTGTTGCCCTTGTGGTGGCAGATACCCGCGACCATGCAGATAGGGCAAAGGACAAGATAAAAGTGGAGTATGAAGTATTGCCCTTCATCTCTTCCATAGATGAAGCAAAGAAAGAAGGCGCAGTACTTGTCCACCCTGAGTATAAAGGAAACATAGCCCAGGAAAGGCATATATCACGAGGAGACGCAGAGAAAGCCATAGCTGAATCCGACTTCACATATACCGCAGTCTTCTCCACTCCACATACAGAACACGCTTTCCTGGAACCAGAATGCGCCCTTTCCATTCCTACAGAGGAGGGGGTAAGAATATACTCCACAGACCAGGGCGTCTATGACACCCAGCACGAAACAGCGCCTATGCTGGGCCTTCCTTATGATAAGGTCGAGGTATTCAACTGCCTTGTGGGAGGCGGCTTCGGAGGAAAGGAAGACGTAACGGTACAGCACTTATCTGCACTTGCCGCCTTTCTATTGAAAAAACCAGTGAAGATGAAGCTTTCAAGAAGCGAAAGCCTTCTCTTCCACCCTAAGCGTCATCCCATGAGGGAGAAGATCACCATCGGCGTAGATAAAAAAGGAATAATCAAGGGGGTCATGGCGGAAGTGGAGGCAGATACCGGAGCCTACCAGTCTCTCTGCGGTCCTGTCCTTGAAAGAGCCTGCACCCACGCTTCCGGCCCTTACAATTATCAGAACTTCAAGATCGACGGCTATGCCTATTATACAAATAATCCTCCTTCAGGAGCCTTCAGAGGCTTTGGAGTCACACAGACCTGCTTCGGTCTTGAAAGCTCCTTGGACAGGCTTGCCGAGATGGTTGGAATAAGCGGTTGGGAAATAAGGTACATCAATGCCATCAAGCCGGGAGACGAGCTACCCAACGGCCAGATAGCAGATTCTTCAACAGGCTTGAAGGAAACATTGGAAGCAGTAAAATCCGATTACTACAACAATGAAATAGTCGGCATCGCCTGTGCCATGAAAAACGCAGGAGTAGGAGTGGGCCTTCCAGACTATGGAAGGGTTACACTGAAAGTGGAAGACTCAAAAGTAATAATAAAGTGTGCAGGTTCCTGTATCGGACAGGGTCTATGGTCTGTCTTGAAGCAGATTGTTGCGGATGTATCGGGTATAGATGGTGATGACATAATCGTCGAGAAGGCAAACACCTTCGCTCCTGACAGCGGCACCACCTCCGGTTCCCGCCACACCACCATTACCGGTGAAGCAGCACGAAGAGCTTCACTCCTAATAAAGAAGGAGCTGGAAGGAAAGACCCTGAAAGATCTGGAGGGGGAAGAGTACTACGCAGAATACCTTGGTAAAACAGATAAACTGGGCTCTCCTCTGCCACACCCTGTATCCCACGTGGCCTATGGTTACGCAACACAGCTTTGCGTCTTGAACAAAGAGAGCGGAAAGATAGAGAAAATGATTGCAGCCCACGATGTAGGAAGGGCAATCAACCCACTTTCCCTTGAAGGTCAGATTGAAGGCGGAGTGGTTATGGGAATGGGATATGCCCTAAGGGAAAGATATAGACTCGATAAGTGCAAGCCAATGGAGAAATACGGATCCTTGGGTCTCTTCAGAGCCGATGAACTTCCTCCAATTGTAGCAAAGGTCATTGAAAAGGAAGGCCTTGATGTGGCCTCTGGAGCCATTGGTGTGGGTGAAATCACATGTATTCCTACAGCTCCTGCCATCGCCAATGCTTATAGGAAGCTGGACGGAATAGAGAGAAACTCCCTTCCTCTCCAAAATACTCCATATGAAATAAAGCCTTTTGCCGAAAAGATACTCCCCAAAAAGGGAAAGAGACTCTTTGTGAACCCAGGATCAAGGTGTATCGGCTGCCTGGAGTGTGTAAGAGCCTGTTCCATGCTCTTTACAAAGACTCCGGACCCTACCCTGGCCTTCATTCAGGTAAGAAAAGACAAAGACTACAAACCTAGTGTCTGCATTCAGTGCGGAAAGTGTGCCAAGGTCTGTCCTGAGGGTGCGATTACACAGAATATGGCCGGTGTCTATACCATAGACAAAAAGAAGTGCACAGGCTGCGGAAAGTGTCGTGAAGCCTGCCCTATGAAGGTGATGGTGGCTTTGGAGGACAATATAAGCGGAAAGTGCATTGCCTGTGGCACCTGTGTAAAAGCCTGCCCTATGGAAGTGCTTCAGATAGCAAAGGGGGAATGATCACTTCTCCCCTTCCATCATTTCCCTCTTGGATCTATCCAGAGCTTTGAGAATATTCTCTTCCAAAAGACGCTGGAAACGCTGAGGCTCAAGAGAGAGCCTTCTATGCAGCTCTTCCCTTGTTTTGGGAGGATCCATGGCCAAGGACACCACATGGTGTTTATCCATTACACGGGATGCAGGGACATTGAAGGACCGGGCTATTTTATCTCGGGCGATATATATGTTCCTTACATATATCTTCTCGCTTCTCTTAAGATCCCTCCAATGGCAAATATTCTTCCATCCGGGAGTAGGCTCTTTGACCACCATGACCCTTTCCATGGCCTCTTCCATGGTTTTTCCAAGGCCTTCCTTGGCGATTATTGAAGAAAGGACATCCTTCAATTGGTGAAGATACTTCACATCGAGAAGGGCA